>CALEMZ010000323.1 GCA_937910975.1 uncultured Pseudorhodobacter sp.
GGTCGGAAGAACTGATCAGCCGCACGTCCGAGGCCTATGATCAGGACGTGTCGCGGATCATGGCGATGGATGGAGTCAAATTCCTGACCCCCTGACAGGACCATGGCCGCCGCAGCAAGGCCATGGCCGCATCAAAGCAATCGCTTATTGCATGCCCAAAGCTGTTTTATACAACTCCAGCACGGCTTCTTCTTCGGCGACCTCATCGGGCTTGCGCTTACGCAACGCAACGATGTGGCGCAGAACTTTGGTGTCATAGCCGCGCCCTTTGGCTTCGGACATCAGCTCTTTTTGCTGCTCCGCAAGGTCTCTCTTTTCCGCGTCCAACTGCTCAAAACGTTCAATGAAGGCCCGCAATTCATCTGCGGTTACGGAATATTGGTCGGTCGGATCACTCATGATTGCCTCTCGGATAAGGGAGCCTTTCCCTATCGCGGCGATGGGGGACTATTCAAGCACAGGTTTGGAATTTTGACGCAAAATTGCGCGATGTAATGTTCGCCGGGGGTATTGGTGAGGTCAAAAAAACTGCCGCTTGGTTTTTCGACCATCTTGTCAGGCGTGGATCGGTCAGATAGGGCCAAACGAATATCGCAGCGCGGCGATGCAACGAAGAGAGGGCGCATCATGGAAGTTTTGGTTTGGATTGGTGCGGCGGTGTCCCTTATTGGGGTTGCAGGCCTTGTCTGGTGCATTGTTCTGGCGATGCGCGCACGGAGTTCGGGCCTGCCCGACGATGACATTCGCGCAGCCCTACAAAAGGTTGTCGTTTTGAATATGGGCGCACTGGGCGTTTCAGCCCTGGGGCTGATGCTGGTGGTGATGGGTATTTTGTTGGCCTAAGGGACTTGCCCTTTCAAGCATCGTTCAGATCTTCCAGTGAAATGCTTTGGCGGATCAGATCATCCAGCAAGGGTGACGGCGTCCAGATATCGGGCGCATCTTCGGCCCATCGGTTCAGATCATCGCGCAGCACCATAAGCCCACGGCGCGCGGCCCAAAGCATCGGGCCACCACCCCAGCGCGGAAAGCCATGGCCTAAGATCATAGCAAGGTCGATGTCTGAGGGGCGCAGCGCCCGCTCTTCGCCAATCATGCGTAGCCCGGCGTTAGCCAAAGCCCCAAGAACAGGGGCCGCGAGGCCCGAGAACAGATCAACCGGGCCGGCCTGTGGCGGGCTCTGGCGATCCATGTCCCGCGTCATACCCCAGCGGGTCAATACCTCCAGAACCTGCTCTGGCCCATGCTTGGCTTCCAGCGCTTGAAGACTGGCTTGAAATGCGTTGCTCAGGCCCGCGTTCAAGCCCGTCCTTTGCCCTTGGACCACAGTACGACCCATTTGCTTTAACATTGACAGAAGCGTTGCAATTGCCTCGGGCGCGCTGCTTGGGGCCACCAGAATCTCGGCCAAACGGCCATTGCGGGTGGCGGGCATGAGCACAAGGCCAAGGCCGTGCGGCCCGCCCTCACCCACGCGCCCCATTGTAACAATCGGGGCGCCGGCTGCGGCAGAGACAGAAGGCACTATCGCGCCCGGCAACCTGTAAGCCCCAGTCAAAAACAGCACATCAGCGGCGTCGCCATCCTCGCCGGGAAGTCCGGGGGTAAGCCTAGACCATTGGGCATCATGCGCCGCATTGGTCATCTTTCCCGCCGCGACTTCGCCCGCGAGCGCGATTGCAACGGCCTCAAACGCTTTGGCCAGCACATCCGCATCACGCTCAACCAGCGTGACGTCATACCCGGCCTTCAAAAGCTCACATGTCAGCGACACAGCATCCGTCCCGCCTCCTAGCACTGTTATCTGCGAAACAGGCCTCGACTTAGCCTTTGCGCCAATCATCCGCCCCGCACGGCGTTCGGCAAAGAAAACGTGGCGCAAAGCCTCGGCCTCGGGCGTTGCGACAAGCTCGGAAAAGGCCGCACGCTCAAAGGCAAGCCCTTGATCGAATGGCAAAAGCTGTGCGGCCTCCACGCAATCAATAATCCGCCCCGGACCGGGCAGCGGAGAGGCCACCTGCGCGTGGCGGGCCTCGGCAATGGCGGCGAAATAGGCCTTGGGGTCGCGAAACCCATCATGCCTGTGGCGGGTTGCCACAGGCGTGGTAGCGGCAAGATGCAAGGCCATGGTAACCGTAGCCTCTTCCAGATCCTGCTCAACCACCTTATCCAGAATGCCCAAAGCCAAAGCCTCTGCCGCACCAATGGGGCGGCCCGCGATCATCAACCGCAACGCCTCACGCGCACCAATAAGCCGGGGAAGCCGCTGCGTGCCGCCCGCACCGGGCAAAATACCCAAGGACACCTCAGGCAAGCCCAAACGCGCATCCGCCAATGCCACCCGCGCATGCGCTGCCAAGGCCAGTTCCAGCCCGCCGCCCAATGCCGTGCCGTGAAGCCCGGCGACAACGGGTTTTGTGCTGGCCTCAATCAGATTGCACAGATCGGGCAGAAGCGGGGCCTGCGGCGGTTTGCCAAACTCAGAGATATCCGCCCCTGCGGGAAAGGTGCGCCCGCGCGCCAAACCGCAACAGCGCGGATCGTGGGGTTTGAATTGGCAAGCGTAATACCTTCAGCTAGCCCCGCGCGCAGCCTGTGGCCCAATGCATTGACAGGTGGATTGTCTATCCACAGCACCAAGACCGCACCGCGCTTTTCCAGCGTGACAGGAGAATTCGTTTCGCTTTGCATTTGGCCGCCCTAAGAAACGGAGCCTATCGCCCGCCATCGCGCTATATTAACAAGGCCTAGGCCTGTCATTGCAATCCCATGCCGCGCGAAAGCGATGCAAAAGACGGGTTTGTCGACCGAATTTATGTCAAACCGGCATATTGTCGAACATGGCCTCGACCTCTTCCTCGTTGGGAAGCGGCGCATCCCCTGCGAAGGTGGCCCCCGGCATCATAGCAATCAGGGCCTGCATCTCAGTCTGGAGATCAGGCAAACCTGCAGTGCTATTCCAAGTGGGCGTCGCTGCCGTCTCAGGGTGGCTTTGTGCTGCTTTGCCGCTGGAATGGTGCGTCATCTTGTCTTCCTCCCTTTCGTAGCCACGTCAAGCCGCGCAAGCGCTGCAAAACGGTGTAAACGGCAGCACATCAAGCCGCTTTTCAGGGATATCCGCGCCGCATACGGTGCAATGGCCATAAGTGCCTGCTTCCATCCGGTCCAATGCGGCCTTTATCATACGAATCTCTTGCTGGCCTGATGTTCCCAGCCCCTCAAGCACCTCATCCGTTTCGCGTTCGGTGGCCAAATCTTCCCAATCCTTGCTCTGATGGCTGTCGAGTTCCGACTCAATAGCCTCCAAACGCGCTTCGAGATCCCGAAGGCGGGCAGTCAGTTGTACTTTTCTGTCGATAAACCCGGCCATGCGATCCTCCATGCTTTGCAATGCTATGCTAGACTTAACGCGAACTCCGCGCCTTGACCCACATCAAGAGTCGAACCATGTCATATTCAAATCTTGTAATGTGTTCTATCCATGCTATATCATTGCCAGCAAACCGCCAACGCTCAAGATTGAGAGGTCAACATGAATCCCGACGTACACGCATTTTTTGACGAAGCCACTAACACCCTGACCTATGTTGCCAAGGAACCGAAGGGCCGCGCATGCGCCGTGTTCGATTCCGTGTTGGATTTTGACTATTCCTCGGGGCGTACCGATACCCGTTCTGCCGATGCCGTTATTGCGTTCATTGCGGCCGAGGGGCTTGATTTGCAATGGATTTTGGAAACCCATGTCCATGCCGACCACCTGTCGGCTGCGCCCTATATCCAAGAGCGACTGGGCGGCAAGATCGGAATCGGCCAGCGGATCACCGTGGTGCAAGAAACCTTTGGTAAGGTATTCAACGAAGGCACCCGCTTTCAGCGTGACGGCTCGCAATTCGACAAGCTGTTCGAAGAAGGCGACACCTTTATGATTGGGGAAATGCGCGGCAATGTGCTCCACACGCCGGGCCACACACCGGCCTGCCTGACCTATGTCGTGGGCAATACAGCCTTTGTGGGCGACACCCTGTTCATGCCCGATTTTGGCACCGCGCGCTGCGATTTTCCCGGCGGCTCATCGGCAATCCTGTTTGATTCCGTGCAGAAAATCCTTGCCTTGCCAGACGAGACTCGGATTTTCGTAGGGCATGATTACAAAGCACCGGGCCGTGACGAATACGCTTGGGAAACCACTATCGGCGCGCAAAAGGTGCTGAACATCCATGTCGGGACCGGGAAATCGAAAGAAGATTTCATCGCCATGCGCAATGCGCGTGACGCAACTCTTGCGATGCCGCGCCTAATCATTCCTTCGCTACAGGTGAACATGCGCGCAGGACAGATGCCGGAGCCCGAAGATAACGGGCTAAGCTATTTGAAAGTGCCCGTGAATGGTATTTAAGCCCCAGAAAAGACGATTCCCTTCACCTTCGGCCTCGTGCCGCGCTTAAGACTGAGAAAAAAATGATAGAACAAGCATGGATATGGGGCCTCGTGGGGGGCCTGATGATTGGCAGTGCGGCGGCGCTGTTCTTGCTGATCAATGGGCGCATCATGGGCGCCTCTGGTATTTTGGGCGGTTTGGTGGACGGATCTGGCCGTGCCACGAGCATGGAGCGCCTTGCCTTTATAGCAGGGCTTGTCGTGGTGCC
>CALEMZ010000324.1 GCA_937910975.1 uncultured Pseudorhodobacter sp.
CTGACCAATTCCTCCTGTCCCTACCAATTTCATCTATTCAAAAATATCCCCGCCGGAGGCTCCTACATCCGCCAACCCGCGCCCCCTTCAAAGTGACGCCCTTGATGCCCAGCCTAGCCGATCTCACCCGCGTCTTCGCCCGCATTGGCGTTTTGTCCTTCGGCGGCCCCGCGGCGCAAATCGCGCTTATGCACCGCGAATTGGTAGAGCAGCGACCTTGGCTGACCGAGGCGGAATTCCTGCGCGCCCTGTCGTTTTGCATGATGCTGCCGGGACCAGAGGCGATGCAGCTTGCCACCTATTCCGGCTGGCGGTTGCGCGGCACGCTTGGCGGGCTGATAGCGGGGCTTTTGTTCGTCCTGCCGGGGGCCTTTGTGGTTCTGGCGCTGGCCATGGCATATGCAGCCTATGGCGATCTGCCGCTTATGGCTGCACTTTTGCGCGGGGTGCAGGCCGCTGTGCTGGCCATCGTGCTGCATGCGCTTTGGAAATTGTCCAAACGCGCGCTCAAAGGGCGGATGCATTGGGCCCTGGCCATTGTCGCCTTTGTGGCGCTTTTCGTCTTCAACCTGCCCTTTCCCCTCGTGGTGCTCGGCGCAGGCCTGATCGGCTTTTTGTCGGGCAAACCCAGCCCCACGGCCGCAGCCATCCCCTTCGACCCACGCGACTCCATCCGACAATCGCTGATCTGGTCAGCGGTCTGGCTCGTTCCGCTGGCTGTACTCTGGTTGGGCAATGGCGGCTTTCTCTTTGAAATCGGGTTGTTGTTCTCCAAACTCGCGGTGCTCACCTTTGGCGGGGCCTATGCAGTTCTGGCCTGGCTTTCCCAAGCCATCGTGCAAGACAAGGGCTGGCTTACCCTGCCACAAATGATCGACGCGCTGGGGCTGGCCGAAACCACCCCCGGCCCGCTGATCCTTGTGACCCAGTTTGTGGCCTATCTCGCCGGGCACGGGCTTGGCGGCGTGATGATGGGGCTGGCCGCAGCGGGTGTGGCACTGTGGATGACCTTTGCCCCCTGTTTTTTGTGGATCTTCGCCGGTGCCCCACTGATCGAGCGGCTCGAACACGCGCCCCGGCTGAGCGCCGCACTCGCCGCAATCACCGCAGCCGTGGTGGGCGTCATCGCCAATCTGTCGCTATGGTTCGCGCTGCATGTGCTTTTCGCCGATCTGCAAACCCTCAGCTTTGGCCCCACCCGGCTCATCCTCCCCATGCTCACCAGTCTGGACCCAGCTGCAGCCCTTCTGGCCGTCCTAGCCACCGCACTCATCTTCTGGCGCCAATGGGGACTGGTCGCCACCCTTACCCTTTGCGCGCTTCTAGGCGCATTGCCCGCACTGATCTGAGCCACCGCCGCTTTCGCCGAAAGCCAATCCGATATTCACCCGTAATTCGCCCCTGCCACCCCTTCCTTTCAGATGCAAATCCCCTATGCTGCCCCAAAATGACGAAAGGACATCGCATGGCCCGCTCTATCGACTACGGCAACCTGATGCATAATGCGATGCGCGGGCTCATTCAGTCCGTTCTGACCGATGTGTCCAAGAATGGCCTGCCCGGAAATCACCACTTCTTCATCACCTTCGACACCACACACCCCGATGTCGCCATCGCCGACTGGCTGCGCGCCCGCTACCCGTCTGAGATGACGATCGTCATTCAGAGCTGGTTCGAAAACCTCGACGTCACCGACACAGGCTTCTCCATCACGCTCAACTTCGGCAACAACCCCGAACCGCTGGTCATCCCATTCAATGCTCTGCGCACCTTTGTGGACCCCTCCGTTGAATTCGGCCTGCGGTTTGAAACCCATTCCGACGAGGAAGATGACGAAGATGAGGAGGAGGACGCGGAGACACTGGAAGATGGGCCCGCCGAAGATAAACCCGCGCATGAGGCGCAGGTCCTCTCTCTCGACAAATTCCGCAAATAATGCCGCGAAAGCCCTCAATGTTCTCAGACCTCACGCTTTTTCTCAAACAGGCGGTCTTGCAGCCCAAGCAAACCTCCTCGCTCGCGCCTTCTTCGCGTGCGCTTGCGCAGGCCATGGCTGCCCCTATTGGCCCCCAAACCGGCCCGGTGGTGGAATTTGGCCCCGGCACCGGCACAATCACCAAGGCAATCCTCGAACGCAATATCGTCCCCCAGAACCTTACCCTGTTTGAGATGAACCCGGCTTTCGCTGAGGCGCTGCACAGCCGTTACCCGGGCGTAGCGATCCATACTACCGGTGCCCAAAACGCCCCGGATCTGATCCCAGCCAATGTTGGCGCGGTAATATCCGGCCTGCCGCTGCTATCCATGCCGCGCGAGCTGCGACGCGACATCGTCGCTGCGGCTTTCAATATTCTGCGCCCCGATGGCATCATGGTGCAATTTACCTATGGCCAAAATGCCCCCTTGACGGACGACGGGCTGGCAGCGCTAGGACTCCGCGCAGAAAAGACCACGAAAATATGGGGCAACTTCCCTCCGGCCCAAGTCTATATCCTGCGCCGCGCCGGAATCTGACCCATACGCCCACACCAATTTTGCTTGAATTCGCAGGAAATCCAATCGCTCTACGGCGGCATACTGCCGTATGCCGATTGATTTTTCATCCCGGCCCGCCTAAAGAAGCCCCAAACCACAGGAGAGCCCGATGACCGCGACCCGCACTGAAACCGATAGCTTTGGCCCGCTCGAAGTTCCCGCCAACAAGTATTGGGGCGCACAGACCCAACGCTCGATCCTGAACTTCCCCATCGGTTGGGAAAAGCAGCCTGTGGCCATCATCCGCGCGCTCGGCGTCATCAAAAAGGCCTGCGCCATGGTCAATGTCGCCCAAGGCGATATGCCCGCCGATCTCGGAAAAACCATCTCCGAGGCCGCGCAAGAGGTGATCGACGGCAAGTTTGATGATAATTTTCCGCTGGTCGTCTGGCAAACCGGCTCCGGCACCCAATCCAACATGAACGCCAATGAGGTGATCTCCAACCGCGCGATTGAAATGCTGGGCGGCGTGATGGGCTCCAAAAAGCCGGTCCACCCCAACGATCACTGCAACATGGGCCAATCCTCAAACGATACGTTCCCCACTGCGATGCATGTCGCCACGGGCATGATGGCGCGTGATATGCTGCTGCCGGGTCTGCGCAAACTGCACGCGGCATTGGTCGCAAAATCAGAAGAATTCAAAGATATCATCAAGATCGGCCGCACCCATACCCAAGATGCGACACCGCTAACCTTGGGGCAGGAGTTTTCGGGCTACGCCCATCAGGTCGCCAAGGGTATCCAGCGGGTAGAATCTTGCCTGCCCGATATTTATGAGCTGGCACAGGGCGGCACCGCCGTCGGCACCGGGCTTAACACCCGCGTTGGCTGGGACACCCGCGTGGCCGCCCAGATCGCGGATATCACCGGCCTACCTTTCGTCACCGCCCCGAATAAATTTGAGGCCTTGGCCGCACATGACGCCATGGTCATGTTTTCCGGCGCTCTGAAAACGGTGGCTGGCTCTTTGTTCAAAATCGCCAATGACATGCGGTTTCTCGGCTCCGGCCCCCGCTCAGGCCTTGGCGAGTTGATCTTGCCGGAAAATGAGCCCGGTTCCTCGATCATGCCGGGCAAGGTTAACCCCACACAGGCTGAAGCGCTAACCATGGTCTGCGCCCATGTTATGGGCAATGACGCCGCCATCGGCTTTGCAGGCTCTCAGGGGCATTTCGAGTTGAACGTCTACAACCCGATGATGTCCTATAACCTGTTGCAATCCATGCAGCTTTTGGGCGATGCCGCAGGCAGCTTCACCGATAACATGGTTGTCGGCACCCAGGCCAATATCGCCCGCATCGACAAGCTAATGAAGGAATCGCTGATGCTGGTCACGGCATTGGCCCCCACCATCGGCTATGACAACGCCACCAAAGTCGCCAAAACCGCGCATAAAAATGGTACAACCCTGCGCGAAGAGGCAATCGCCCTTGGCCTCGTCGATGGCGAAACCTTTGACCGTGTTGTGCGGCCCGAGGATATGGTCGGGCCGAAAGGCTAATCCGTTTTTGGTTGCGTAAAGCAAAAATTTCCTCAGAACTCGAACATTCATGGTTCGAGTTCTGAGCCTTCTTCAACCAAAGCGGATATGACTGTGGCCGACATCATTAACCTGCGCGCCGCCAAGAAAGTCCGAAAACGGGCCGACGCGCGCGCGCAGGGCGATGCCAATGCCACAAAATTTGGCCGCAGCAAAGCCGAACGCAGCCTGCAAGACGCTCGCGCAGCGAAAGCCTCTCAGGCCCTTGATGGCCATAAAATAAACCGCGAGGATGATCTCAAAGCATGAGCGCGCGCCCGGCCAAACACTCTCTCACGCTGCGCGGCCACCGCACCTCCGTCTCGCTGGAGGATGAATTTTGGCACGCCTTCCGCCAAATCGCCGAAAGCCGCGGCAAAACCATCAACGCGCTGGCAATTGAAATTGACGAGGCCCGCAAAACCGATATCGGCCTCGCCTCCGCCATCCGCGTCTTTGTGCTCAACCATTTCCGCGCCCAATCCCAATAGAGCGTGCGATTTCATCTTTGCCCAGATACGCTCGTCGAAGGCCTCCGCCAGCCAGTTCGGAGCGCGCCATCGGAATAGATTATTGACTTATCAAAAC
>CALEMZ010000325.1 GCA_937910975.1 uncultured Pseudorhodobacter sp.
GCTCGATTCGAGCCAACTCCAAAGCCCCCACCTCCTGCATAATCGCAAGACGGTGTCGCTCTCGGGTCAATATGCCCGCCCCTACCGTTCTCAAAGAGAGTTCTTGGCTAATCCTGTTGATGAGATCTGAGACGCCCTGCCCGGTTCGCCCTGACACCATGAGTCTAATTTCAGCCGATGGCAGATCACCTATGGCGTCCGCCTTGCCCAGCACCACCAAGTCTCCCTCGCACCACTCCACACCAGCAATGTCACCAGATCCATCCAGCAGAAAAACCCGCACATCCGCCGCGCGGGCGCGCTCAATGGCCAAGTTAACGCCCAGAGCCTCAACCCGGTCATCCGTATCGCGCAATCCTGCGGTATCCAGAAATGTCACGGCGATGCCGTTGAGGTCCATCCTTACCTCGATAACATCACGCGTCGTCCCTGCGATCTCTGATGTAATTGCCGCCTGACGACCCGCTAACGCATTGAGAAGAGTAGACTTTCCGGCATTCGGCTTGCCAATGATAGCAACCTCAAACCCTTCCCGAATTCGCTCCGAGACCTTCGCGCCTTCCACCTCCACTCTCAACGCAGCCAACAGTCCGTCGAGCAATTCCCGCACCTCAGGCGTAACATCCACGGGCACGTCTTCATCGGCAAAATCAATCGTTGCCTCAAGAAGCGCAGCTGCCCGGATGATATCGCGGCGCCAAAGCTCGACTTTCCGACCAATAGCCCCTGACAGAACCCGCAGCGATTGCACCCGCTGCGCCTCCGTCTCTGCATCGATCAGATCAGCAAGCCCCTCAACCTGGGTCAGATCAAGGCACCCGTTTTCTAAGGCCCGTCGGGTAAACTCCCCCGCCTCCGCGGGCCGCAGCCCCGGGATCTCTGACAAAGCCGAGAGAACCGCCAGAACGACCGCACGGCTGCCATGCAGATGCAGTTCCACCACATCCTCACCGGTAAAGCTCGCGCCCCTGTCAAAGGCCAGGATCAGCGCCTCATCCAGCAAGACCCCGTTCCAAAACAATTTGCGCAAACCCGCCTGCCGCGCAGGAGGAAGCCGGGCCATCATCCCCGCCGCCTCATGCGCCTTGGGCCCCGATATCCTGACGATAGAAAGGCCGGCCTTACCTCTCGCCGAAGCAAGGGCAAAAATCGTGTCCAACATTGCCAATCCCCGAATTAGAGTCTGTTAGGTGTTCATTGAATCAAAGAAATCGGCGTTGGATTTTGTCTGCTTCAACTTCGAGATCAAGAACTCAATGGCATCCGTGGTGCCCATCGGGTTCAGAATCCGGCGCAGAACATAGGTTTTCTGCAGGTCATTTTTATCGACGAGCAATTCCTCTTTCCGAGTGCCAGATTTCAGAATGTCCATCGCCGGGAAGACCCGTTTATCCGCAACTTTCCGATCCAGTACAATCTCAGAGTTACCGGTGCCTTTGAATTCTTCAAAGATCACCTCATCCATCCGGCTGCCCGTATCAATCAACGCCGTGGCGATGATGGTCAACGACCCGCCTTCTTCGATATTCCGCGCCGCACCAAAGAAGCGCTTTGGGCGCTGCAGTGCGTTCGCGTCCACGCCGCCGGTCAACACCTTGCCCGAAGACGGCACTACCGTGTTGAACGCCCTACCAAGACGGGTGATGGAATCCAGCAAGATCACGACATCACGCTTATGCTCAACCAGCCGCTTTGCCTTCTCAATCACCATTTCCGCCACAGCAACGTGCCGGGTTGCCGGCTCATCAAAGGTCGAGGAAACAACTTCACCCTTCACACTGCGCTGCATGTCGGTAACTTCTTCTGGCCGCTCGTCAATCAGCAAAACGATCAGATAGCATTCTGGATGGTTCGTCGCGATCGAATGGGCAATGTTCTGAAGTAAAACGGTTTTACCAGTCCGCGGCGGCGCCACGATCAAGCCACGCTGCCCCTTACCAATCGGGGAAATAAGATCAATAATCCGGGCAGAGCGATCTCTAAGCGTCGGGTCTTCAACCTCCATCTTCAGTCGTTCATCCGGATAGAGCGGCGTCAGGTTGTCAAAATGAACCTTGTGACGCGCCTTTTCCGGATCATCAAAGTTGATCCGCGTCACCTTCGTCATGCTGAAATAGCGTTCAGCTTCCCGCGGTGCCGCGATAACACCTTCAATGGTGTCCCCAGTCCGCAGCGAAAACTGTCGAATCATGTCAGGCGAAACGTAAATATCGTCCGGGCCGGGCAAATAGTTTGCCGAGGGCGAGCGCAAGAAGCCAAAGCCATCTTGCACCACTTCCAAAACTCCGTCACCGCCGATTTCCCAGCCTTCTTCAGCATGCTCCTTAAGGATAGAAAACATCATTTCGCCCTTCCTCATGGAAGGCGCGTTCTCAATTTCCCATTCTTCTGCCATCGCCAACAGATCAGCAGGCGTTTTCGCCTTCAAATCAGCAAGGTTAAGACGATCAATCGTATTTTCTGCGGTGTAGGTTTCGTCGGTCATAATAATATTTATCCTCAGCGCATCCCCTATTAGGGCAATGGCATCGTCTCAGAAGGGGGAATCGCTTTACGGACCGGACGGCCCAGCTAGCACGCAGCTAAGCAAGACCAAACAAAATGTCAAGAAAGGCCTTAAAACTTAAGAATGACTGACAAAACAATCACCACCATCAGCAGGGTCGGCACCTCATTCATCATCCGATAGCGACGCCCAGTCAAACTGTTCTGCCCCGCCGCAAATTCCTTTCGCCGCGCACCCAGCCACATATGAAACCATGTCATCCCCAATACCGAGACTAATTTTGTCCAAGGCCAGATCATCGACCAATCGACTATTCCTGGGGTCATTACCAACATTATGCCAGCAACCCACGTCACAACCATCGCCGGGTTCATAATCACCCGCAACAGCTTCATCTCCATGGTCTTAAACAGCCTGTCCGCAGGCTCACCAACGCTGACCCGCTCTGCATGGTAAACAAACAGCCGCGGTAGGTAAAACAAACCTGCCATCCATGAAATCACAGACATCACATGCAAGGCTTTAACCCAAAGATATATATCTGCCAGAAACAAGGTCATGTGCGCTCTTCTTTGTTCTTACTACTCTTAAATATAAGATATATAAAAGAGATGTAGTAGTAGATGGGGCTATGGATAACAGAATAGCCTGAATTATCCGAAGTTTCATCCACAGAGCGATCATTGTGGATGATTTTGTGGAAAACCGGAAGAACAAGAGTTTTACACTTATAAATCAACGCACTAAAAACATGTGCTCCGAAAGATTTCATCAACAGCCCCTGCCATTCGGAAATAATCCCGGCTTCATCTTGCTGCCTTTCCACATGTGGGTATCTGCCCCCAAAGCTTGACAAAAACAGGCAGTTACCCCCACCAATTGCGAAAGGGCGGGTTCTCCCCAATTCTGACCGCCGGAACATATCAAGATTTTCCACAGGGTCACACACAGCCTATGTCACAGCCGCGCTTCGTTCTTGCCTCGTCTTCTGAAACACGGCTGCGTCTTTTGCGCGCCGCCGGGCTTGAGGTCACATGCCAGGCCGCCCGCATAGATGAGGCCGCCATTCGTGCAGGGCTGGAGGCCGAAGACGCCAGCCCCCAAGACATCGCAGACCTTCTGGCAGAGATGAAGGCGTGGAAAATCGCAGAAAAGGACCCAGAAGCCATTGTGCTAGGCTGTGATCAGGTCCTAGAATTTAATGGAAAAACATGGGGAAAACCCGAAACGCGAGCAGAGGCTCTTGCGCAGCTTTGCATGCTTCGCGGGCAAAAACATCTGCTATTGTCTGCACTTGTTCTTTATCACGAAGGCAAGCCCATCTGGCGCCATGTCGGCAGAGCCCGCCTGACAATGCATGAATTTTCAGACGCTTGGCTAACAAGCTATGTTGATCGAAACTGGGGCAGTATCCGCCATTCCGCCGGCGGATATTTGCTGGAGGAAGAGGGCGTACGCCTGTTTTCCGCAGTGGAAGGTGATTACTTTACCATACTCGGGCTTCCCCTGTTGCCGCTGTTGGGCTATCTCAGAACAAGGGGATTCATTGAAACATGACGGACCATCCGCGCATTCCATTGGCAGGCGTTATCGGCTCTCCGATCGCGCATAGCCGGTCGCCGATCCTGCATAATTATTGGCTGAAGCGCTATGGGATCAAAGGCCATTACATCCCCATGGACATCGCCCAGGCGAATTTGGCCGAGGCGCTGCGCATGTTGCCAAAAATGGGCTTTGTCGGGCTGAATGTGACCATTCCCCACAAGGAAACCGTGATCGCCCTCGCCGATATTGTGACAGACCGGGCTGCGCTGATCGGCGCTGCAAACACGCTTATCTTTCGCAACGATGGCAAAATTCATGCCGATAACACAGATGGCTCCGGTTTCGTCGCCAACTTGCGCCAACACGCGCCCGATTGGCAACCAAAGGCCGGGCCGGCCATGGTATTTGGCGCAGGCGGGGCCGCGCGGGCCGTCATCGCGGCCCTGATTGAGGTCGGCGCGCCTGAGGTCCGTATCGCCAACCGCACCCGCGCCCGCGCTGAAGCGCTGCGCGCCGATTTTGGTGCGAGGGTTACGGTCGTGGATTGGGTGCAGGCGGCGCATGCCTTGAATGATGTCGCGACAGTGGTGAACACAACCGCCCTTGGCATGGTCGGCAAGCCCGCGTTCAACGTGGCCCTGGATGGCCTGAACCCGGCCGCTTTGGTCAACGATCTGGTTTACACCCCCATTCAAACCGAATTCCTGACGAAAGCCGCCGAAATTGGCTGCCAGACGGTGGATGGTTTGGGGATGCTTTTGCACCAAGCTGCCCCGGGTTTTGAGCGCTGGTTTGGACAGCGCCCTGAGGTGGATGAGGAAACCCGCGACAGGGTTATGGGCCTATGAAGGCGTTTCGGCTTGGGCTTACCGGTTCCATTGGTATGGGAAAATCCACCACCGCCGGTTTTTTCACTGAGGTTGGCGTGTCGGTTTGGGATGCTGATGCGGCTGTGCACCGGCTTTACGCCAAGGGCGGTGCGGCGGTAGGCCCAATGGCGCAGCTTTGGCCAGAGGCAATAGCACAGGGCGCCGTGGACCGAGCCGCGCTCAAAGCTATTATTGCCGCAGATGTCAGCGCCCTGGGCCAGATTGAACAGATCGTCCACCCGCTTGTTGCCACAGACCGCGCCGCCTTTCTGCACGCGGCCAACAGCGATATCGTGGTGCTCGATATCCCGCTTTTGTTCGAAAAAGGCTCCGAGGCCGAGATGGACGCAACCCTTCTTGTCACCGCCCCCCCGGCCCTGCAGCGCGCCCGTGTCTTGGCGCGTCCGGGCATGACCGAGGCGCAGTTTCAAACGATCCTTGCCCGGCAGATGCCCGACGCTGAAAAACGCCAGCGCGCGACCCATATCATCGAAACCCTAAGCTTAGAGGCTGCGCGCGCCTGCGTGTTTGCGCTCATCGCCTATATCCGCGAGGTACGTCATGCGTGAAATCGTTCTCGATACCGAAACCACGGGGTTTGAGCCGACCGAAGGTGACCGCATTGTAGAAATTGGCGCGGTGGAGCTTTTTAACCACATGCCCACTGGCCGCACCTATCACCAATATATCAACCCAGGCCGCTCGATGCCCAAGGCGGCGTTTGAGGTGCATGGGCTGGGCGATGATTTTCTGCGTGACAAGCCCGCGTTTCGCGAAATCGGACAGGCGTTTTTGGATTTCGTTGGTACGGATAAGATGGTTATTCACAACGCCAGCTTTGATATGAAATTCCTTAATTTTGAGCTGTCCACGATTGGCCTGCCGGTGCTGCCATTTGGACAAGCGATTGATACCTTGTTGATTGCACGCAAAAAATTTCCCGGCTCACCTGCTTCGCTCGATGCGTTGTGCCGCCGTTTTGGCGTAGACAACTCTGGCCGGGAAAAGCACGGCGCATTGTTGGACAGTGAAATTCTGGCCGAAGTGTATCTTGAGCTGATCGGCGGGCGGCAGCCTGACTTTGGGCTTTCCAGCTTGGTGGAAAAAACCTCCAACAGCGCGAATGATCAGGCAGAATGGCGGCCCAAGCCCCGGCCTGTCCCGCTTGCTACACGCCTTACCGAGGCGGAAGCGGCCGCCCATGCGGTTTTTGTCGAAAAGCTGGGCGCAAGTGCGACTTGGGCGAAGCGGCAATAAGAAAGGCCGAGCGCAAGGCCCGGCCCCTTATCAAACTTAGGAAGTAATTACGAAACCGGCTGTGCGGCCTTTTGCTCTTCCGCCCGGCGGGCAAGCTCTGCACGGTACAGCGCCAGAAAATCCACCGTGTCGATGTTCAGCGGCGGGAAGCCACCATCGCGCGTGACGTCCGAGATGATGCGGCGCACAAAAGGGAACAGCATCCGCGGGCACTCGATAAGCAAGAAGGGGTGCATCTGCTCTTCCGGCACGCCTTCAACATGGAAAATGCCGCCGTAATCCAGCTCTACGATGAACAGCGTTTCATCGGTGGCCTTGTTTTTGGAGGTGATGCGAAATTTGGTGATTACTTCATGCTGGTGCTCTGCCGTGCGCTTGCGCGCATCCAGGCTGACCGCGACCTGCGTGTCTGGCTGCACGTCGTTGCCTTGCAGCCCACGCTGCGCGACAGCGTTTTCAAACGAAAGATCACGTACGAATTGCCCGAGCACCTGCATTTTCACCGGCTCCGCGCTCTGACCACCGCTATTCGCTTCGGCCCCATTTGCTTCGGTCATATTTCACTCTCCCAAAAAATTATTGCGGATGGTTTAGCAGGACAATGCGGGGGCCTCAATGCTCTGTCCAGCCAGAGGGGCGATTGTTTGTGCCTTCCTTGCGGGTAGCTTCGGTCAGGTCTTCATATTCCGCCTCAATCACGTCATCATCACTATGCCGATGCCCTGTCGCCCTGCTTGTGGTGAAGCTTGCAGCGGTGATGCGGGAGGCTAGTATAGCAACGATAGCGCGGCGCAGCGGCGGGGCAAGCAGCGCAAAGCCGACGGCATCGGTGAAAAACCCCGGCGTCAGCAACAAGGCCCCGGCGAAAAGGATCATTGCGCCATGGGCCAACGGCGACAGCGGGTCGCGCATGGTGGACATAGATTTGCGCAGCTCCCCCAGAACCTTAAGCCCTTGTTGACGCACCAGAAACGTGCCGATAATCCCGGTCAGTAAAACGATCCCAAGCGTTGGCCATAGCGTCAACCAACCACCAACCTTGATGAAAAGGCCAATCTCTATCAGCGGAACGGCGACAAACGCCAGCAACACCCACATCATTGCGTTTCCTTCCCGGCCTTTCGGCCAACTCTTTGTATGTGCGCTGGTAGACTTGCGCGCACCCCTGCCCTACATAGGAGGAAAGTGGTGCGACACCAACACCCCAATCCCTATCGTGGGTATGTTACCCCCGGCTTTCTGAGGTCTGTTATGAATTCTTCGTTGATCCAACTTCTTGTTCTGGCAGGAATTGCTGTTTTCCTGATCCTAAAGCTGAAATCTGTGCTTGGGACGCGGGAGGGCTTTGAAAAGCCACCCGAACCACAGCAGGCCGATAAGCCGCGTGACCGCAAAGGTTTTGAGGTTATCGAAGGCGGCCTTGATCGTGACATCACCGACCACGCGACCGATGGCTCTGATGCGGCCAAGGCGCTGTTGGCGATGAAGGCCGCAGAGCCGAGCTTTTCGGTCGCGGAGTTTCTGGGTGGCGCGCGTGGCGCTTATGAGATGATCTTTATGGCCTTTGAGCGGGGGGAGATGGACAAGATCAAGCCGTTCTTGGGAGCAGAAGTATTCGAAAGCTTTGCCGAAGCTGTGGAGGCTCGTGAATCTCAAGGCCTGACCATTGAGGCGAAATTCATCGGGATCAGCGAAATGTCGCTTCAGGCTGCAGAGTTTGATGCCACCACTTCCGAGGGTGAAATTTCGGTGCGCTTTGTTGCTGAGCTGAACTCGGTGGTGCGCAACAAGTTGGGCGAAGTGGTTGAGGGCAATATGACGGCGATCAAGCGGCAGCGCGACGTCTGGACATTCGCGCGGCAGATGGGGGCAAATGACCCCAACTGGCTGCTGGTTGCCACCGGGGACTGATGCGTGGCGCGGCCCGCCTTTTTGCGACTTTTGCCGCGCCCGTGTTTGCACTTGGGCTGACGGCGGTGTCATCCATGGCCAAAATGCTGGAGTTTTCGGATCTGGAGGGGTGGCGTGATGATGATCATCGTGCCGCTCTTTCGACTTTTCTGGATACGTGCTCGCTATTGCAAGACCCGGATTGGGCCCAGATTTGCAAGCTGGCCCCTGATGCGATGGCCTCCGATGCCGCTGCCCGCAATTTCTTTGAGTTGCTGTTTCGCCCGGTAGTCGTGGGGGATTCGCCTGCCCTTTTTACCGGATATTATGAGCCTGAATTACCCGGCTCTGCCATCCGTACCCCACGCTTTGCCTATCCGCTTTATACCCGCCCGCCGGAACTGCAAGATGGGCAGCAATGGCTGGACAGGGGCGCAATTGAAAGCAGTGGCGCTTTGCGCGGCCGTGGGCTGGAGATTGCTTGGTTGGAGGACCCGGTGGAGGTGTTTTTCCTTCAGGTTCAAGGCTCTGGCCGTATTCGTCTGCCTGATGGCCGCGTTGTGCGTGTGGGCTATGCGGGCCGTAATGGCCACGCTTACAGCTCGGTCGGTAAAGAAATGGCGCGGCGCGGTATATTGGGCGAACACAATGTATCAGCTCAAAGCATTAAGGCTTGGGTGCGCGCCAATCCTGTCTTGGGGGCCGAGATATTGTTGCATAACAAATCTTTCGTGTTCTTTCGCCGCTTGCCCGATTTGCCGCCTGAAAAAGGACCAATCGGCGCGATGGGGCGCTCAGTGACCGCGCATCGCAGCCTTGCGGTAGACCCGGCCTATACACCTTTGGGCGCGCCTGTTTGGCTGGAAAAGACCGGGCGCAACCCGATCAGGCGGTTGATGGTGGCGCAAGATACGGGCGGCGCCATCAAAGGCGCGCAGCGCGCGGACATCTTCTTTGGTACCGGCGAAAAAGCGGGCGAGGATGCGGGTACGATCAAAGACGGTGGCCGCATGGTGATGCTGCTGCCAATTGAGCGCGCCTTCGCCGTGCTGGAGGGGAAGTGATGGCGCGCCGTCGTTCCTTGCACCCCGAGGAGGAAGATCTGTGGCGGGCCGTTGCGCGCACCGCCAAGCCGATGCGCGCCCCGATTTTTCTTCGGAAGGCTGAAGAACATCACCCAACCCCGCCAGTTACCTTCGTCAAGGCTCCAGCACCGCCCCGCATCCCTCTGTTCAGGCTTGGCGAAAAGCCCGCCGCACCGCGCCCGCAAACCGCACCGCCACCGGCTTTGCAGATGGATTCCAAAGCTTTTGGCAAGCTGACGCGCGGCAAGCTGGCCCCCGAGGCACGGATTGACTTGCACGGGATGACGCTGACTGAGGCGCATCCCGAGCTGATCCGCTTTATCCTCAACGCTCACTCTGCAGGCTTGCGTTTGGTGCTGGTGATTACCGGCAAGGGCAAGCCGGGTGGGGTTTCCGGTCCGGCTCCGCGCCAAACGGGCGTGTTGCGCCAGCAGGTGCCGCATTGGCTGCGCCAGCCGCCGCTTGCGCCGGCAATTTTGCAAGTGACCGAGGCGCATCAGCGCCACGGCGGCAGCGGAGCTTTTTACATTTATCTACGCCGCCACCGTTAAGGCTGCCCGCGCGCTTCGCAGGGGGATCAGCATGACAAGGATGGCAAACACAAAGCTCGCCGCGTAGCCAAGGAGCTGCGCTTCAAACCCGACCCCGACATCAATCAGCCAGCCCGAAAGCCCCGGCCCAAGCGCCGAGCCAAGCACCATTACCGACGCCACCGCCGCCTTGATTGCCCCCAGATGCCTTGTGCCATAGAATTCGGCCCAAACCGCGTTGAGGATGGTGGATTGCCCGCCGCCCGCCATTCCCATCAAAATGACGCCGGCTGCGGTCCATCCGATGGATGGGGCATATGCGTTCAGGCTGAAACCCAGAACCAAGGGTAAAAGGTAAACCGGCAACAGGCGCGCCGCGCCAAACCGGTCTATCGCCCAGCCATAGATAACGGTGAACAGCCCAAAACTTAGCGTGCCCAGCGGAAACACGGCCACCAGCGCCAGATGGTCCCAGCCCTTGATTTGCGCGAAATGCACCTGATGAAACCAAAAAGCCGTGCCAAAAGCCGGAAAAAACATGAGCGCCGGGGTAAGTGACCAAAACAGCGGATGGCGCAGCGCCTCGGCCCTAGTCCAATGGCGCGCGTTCATGCCAAGGGCGGCTGTATTTTCTGCGGTGCTTTGGGGCGTGCGCTCCAGCCGAAGCAGGCGGTGCAAAATGGGCAGGCAAGCAAAGCAAAAGAGTGCAGCACCAACCCAAAGCAGATGCCATTCAACATGTTGTTTCAGCCAAACGAAGGTCAGCGGCATCATCGCCTCTGCCGCCATGAAGCCCATGGTGGCCACCGCAAGCGCCCTGCCCCGTGCGGCCACGAACCACCGCACCATCGCCACCACGGCGACATGGCTTGTCATTCCTTGCCCGGTAAATCGCAGGGCAAAGATTACCAAAGGCAAGGCGGCGACCCACGGGTTCAGCGCCACGGCAAGGCAGGAAAGCCCCAACAGGGCGACCACCGCCACGCCCAACACCCGCGCCCGAAACCGATCTGCCAAGCCGCCTGCAAATATCATCGCCAAGGCCGAAAGCCCGGTGCCAACCATATAGATCAGCCCCCATTCGCCATTGGTCAGACCAAAGCCCTCGCGAATTTCACCGCCGAAGATAGAAATGAAAAAAGTTTGCCCAAAGCTGGACAGAAATGACAACAACGCGCCCGTCGCAAGGAAGGGCGCATTATTGCGAAGGAAGGCAAGCGCTGTCATCCGCCCTTCATGGGCGCGAATTTTGATCGGGGAAAGCCCTATTTTGGTGGGCTGGCGCGCCGACAAGGGCGGGGACCTGCCCCCGCACCCCCCCCAAAGCATTTTTTAAAGACGCTGCCGAGCGCGGGCAGTGGGTTTATAGCACGTAGCGCGACAGATCGGCAGATCGGGAAAGCTCGCCCAGATGCGCCTCAACAAAGGCGGCGTTGACCTCGACTGCGTCGCCGTCACGGTCGGGCGCGTTGAAGGACAGGTCTTCGAACACCCGCTCGATCACCGTGTAAAGCCGCCGCGCGCCGATGTTTTCCACCGATCGGTTTACTTCGGCAGCGATGCGGGCCAGCGCCTTGATGCCGTCTTCGGTAAAGGTGACGGTTACGCCCTCGGTGCCCATCAGCGCGGAATATTGCAGCGTCAGCGCGTTTTCGGTTTCCGTCAGGATGCGCACGAAATCATCTTCGGTCAGCGCGCGCAATTCCACCCGGATCGGCAGGCGACCCTGGAGTTCCGGCAAAAGATCTGATGGTTTCGCGGTATGGAAAGCACCGGAGGCGATGAACAGGATATGATCGGTTTTCACCGGCCCATGTTTGGTGGAAACGGTGGTGCCCTCAATCAGCGGCAACAAATCGCGCTGGACGCCCTCGCGCGAAACATCGGCGCCGCGCGCATCGGCGCGGGCACAAACCTTGTCAATCTCATCAATGAATACGATGCCGTTTTCTTGCACAGCCTCTAGCGCCGCAAGCTTTACGGTCTCATCATCTAGCAGCTTGTCCGCCTCTTCTGACACCAGCAGATCATGGCTTTCGGCCACGGTCATCTTGCGCTTCTGGGTGCGGCCCATTTTTCCAAACAGATCACCAAGGTTCATCATGCCGCCCATTTGGCCGCCGCCCTGCCCTGTTGGGTCGAACATGGCAAAGGGGTTGGCGGTATCGGCAATCTCCATCTCGATTATGGTATCGTTCAGCTCCCCCGCTTTCAGCTTGCGGCGGAACATTTCGCGGGTTTGTTCGCGGGCGTCCTTGCCGGCGATAGCCTCGATCACCCGGTCTTCGGCCGCAATCATTGCGCGGGCCTTCACATCTTCGCGCATCCGGGCGCGGGTATCGATCATGGCGGCATCCACCAGATCGCGGATGATGCTATCAACATCGCGGCCGACATAGCCCACTTCGGTAAACTTGGTCGCTTCAATCTTAAGGAACGGCGCTTTCGCCAGCTTTGCCAGACGGCGGCTGATTTCGGTTTTACCAACCCCGGTTGGCCCGATCATCAGGATGTTCTTGGGATA
>CALEMZ010000326.1 GCA_937910975.1 uncultured Pseudorhodobacter sp.
TCGCCATTGCGAACGTGGCGCTGACCATCCCCGCGCGTATTATCGTAGGCATGGCGCTGGACCGTTACGGCCCACGCCGTGTGTTTTCGATCCTGATGGTGCTGATGGCTGTCCCGACGCTGGTATTTGCCTTTGGCACATCGCGTGAGCAACTGTTTGTGTCGCGCCTCGTACTCAGCTCGGTCGGTGCCAGCTTCGTGGTTGGTATCCACATGACCACGCTTTGGTTCAAACCGCGTGACATCGGCTTTGCTGAGGGGCTTTACGCAGGCTGGGGCAACTTCGGTTCCGCCGCCGCTGCGATGACCATCCCCACGGTGGCGCTGTCCATTTATGGCGGCGACCACGGCTGGCGCTATGCGATTGCCACCTCAGGCATCATCATGGCTGTTTATGGCGTATTTTACTGGTTTGCCATCACCGATGGCCCCTCCGCCAGCACGCAGCGCAAGCCGCGCAAGGCGATGGCGCTTGAGGTCAGCTCCTGGCGCGATCTTTACATGTTGATCGCAATGACCATTCCGCTGGTCGGCATCTTGTCGATCTTGGTTTGGCGGGTGCAGAATATGGGCTATCTCGACCCGATGACGGCCGTCTTTTGTTATGCCGCAATTGTGGTGGTGATCATTTACCAGATCGTCCAGATCATGCGCGTCAACCTGCCGCTTCTGCGTAAGGGTGTGCCGAAAGACGACCAATACCCGTTCAAAAGCGTGGCGGCCCTCAATGTCACCTACTTTGCCAACTTTGGCGCTGAACTGGCCGTGGTTTCGATGCTGCCGCTGTTTTTTGAAGAAACCTTCGGGCTGCATGCAGCGGCTGCGGGGCTTATCGCAGCCTCCTTCGCCTTCGTGAACCTGTTTGCGCGTCCAATGGGCGGATTGGTCAGTGACCGGATGGGCAACCGCCGCTTCGTGATGCTGGCCTATATGTTCGGCATTGGCGTCGGCTTTGTGCTGATGGGCTTGATTGACAGCAACTGGCCACTGATCGTCGCCATTTCTGTCACCATCTTCTGCTCCTTCTTCGTGCAGGGTGCTGAGGGCGCGACCTTTGGCATCATCCCCTCGATCAAGCGTCGCTTGACCGGGCAGATTTCGGGGATGGCAGGGGCCTACGGCAACGTCGGCGCGGTGTTTTACCTCTTTGTGTTCACCATGGTCACGCCCTCGCAGTTCTTCTTCATCATCGCAGCAGGGGCTTTCATCAGCTGGCTGGTGTGTCTGGCCTGGCTGAAGGAACCCGAAGGCGGGTTTGGCGATGAATATGTCGTCTCCTCGGTTGATGAGGCCATCGCCGCCGAAGCTGCCTTCAAACGTGAAGCGAAAGATCGGCTGGTCAACGTCTTTGGCAAATCCGGTCAGATCGATGTCGTGGAACGCGGTGTCGGCATGACACTGACCGCGCGCTTTGACAGCATTGATGATCTTCGCGCTGCCCTTGTACGGCTGGAGAATATTCCCGCCGCCTCCAAGGCCTGAACAGGGCTGCGGTGGGGCAACCCACCGGGCCTACAACCCAACAAATTTTCGCCCGTGTCTTGAAAAAAGGAGGCCACAATGGCCCAAGATATCAAAGACTGGAATGTCGAGGATAAGACATTCTGGGAAACCACCGGAAAGCATGTCGCTAACCGCAACCTCTGGATCTCGATCCCCAACCTGCTGATCGGCTTCGCCATCTGGCTGATGTGGGGGATTATCACAGTTCAGATGCTTAACCTCGGCTTTCCGTTCAAACCGGCCGAATTGTTCACCCTGACGGCGATTGCCGGACTTAGCGGTGCTACGCTGCGCATCCCGGCCTCATTCATGATCCGCATCGCAGGCGGGCGTAATACGGTGTTTCTGACCACGGCGATGCTGCTTATCCCGGCTATCGGCTCGGGCATGGCACTGCAAAACTCTGATACTTCCTTGCTTTCGTTCCAGCTTCTTGCACTTTTGTCAGGCATTGGCGGCGGCAACTTTGCAGCCTCGATGAGCAACATTTCCACCTTTTATCCCAAAAGCAAGCAGGGGCTGGCACTCGGTCTGAACGCGGGCCTTGGCAACTTCGGCGTTACCACCATGCAGGTCGCAATCCCCGCAGTAATGACGCTGGCGGTATTCGGCGCGGTTGCAGGCGATCCGATGGTGCTGCTCAAGGACAGTGGCACGCTAATCGGCAAAATCCCGGCAGGCACTGATACCTGGATCCAGAACGGGGCCTATGTCTGGGCTGCGGTCCTGATCCCGCTGCTGATCGCCGCTTGGTTCGGCATGAACAACCTGCTTACAATCACCCCAGAGCCGGGCCATCCGCTGGCTGCTTTTGGCCGGATCACCGGGCTATACCTGATTGGTTTTGTGACAGCAGGCGTCGGGCTTTACTTCTATCTGCCCGCACCCACCGGACTGGGCCTTTTGAACCCCTGGATCGCAATGCTGCTGATCATCGTCGCGACTCTGGCGCTGATGCGCATGATGCCGGGCCGGATTGGCGAAAACTCCAAGCGTCAGTTTGTGATCTTCAACAACAAGCACACCTGGTCGATGACCATTCTCTACATCCTGACCTTCGGCTCGTTCATCGGCTTCTCGATGGCGCTGCCGCTCTCGATCACGGTGATCTTCGGCTTCACCAATGTCGAGGTTGCAGGTGTGATGCAGCGTGTGGCTAACCCTGCCGCACCAAGCGCACTTACCTGGGCCTGGATCGGGCCTTTCGTTGGCGCGCTGATCCGTCCGCCGGGCGGCTGGCTGTCGGATAAGCTGGGTGGTTCCATCGTGACGCAAGGCGTTGCCGTGGTGATGGTTCTGGCCTCGGCCAGCGTAGGATATGTGATGATGCTGGCCTATCAGTCGCCAGCCCCTGAACAGTATTTCACTATCTTCATCGTGCTGTTCATCATCATCTTTGCTGCGACGGGTATTGGCAACGGCTCCACCTTCCGCACCATCGGCGTCGTGTTCAACCAAGAGCAAGCCGGGCCGGTGCTGGGCTGGACCTCTGCTGTGGCGGCTTACGGTGCGTTCGTGGCGCCAATGGTAATCGGTGGTCAGATCAAGGCCGGAACGCCGGAATACGCGATGTACGGTTTCGCTGTGTTCTACGCGCTTTGCATAATCCTGAACTGGTGGTTCTACCTACGGCCCAACGCCTACATCAAAAACCCCTGATCCAAGCCCAATCCGTGCCCCGCATCCCTTGCGGGGCATGACCCCCAAAGCCAGGAGAACTGCCATGAGCCATCTGCTCGATAAACTTAACTTCCTCCAATCCAAGCAGTTGGAGACCTTTGCCGACGGTCACGGGCAGGTCACACGCGAAAACCGCGATTGGGAGGACACCTATAGAAACCGCTGGCGCCACGACAAGATCGTGCGCTCGACCCATGGGGTCAATTGCACTGGGTCTTGCTCGTGGAAAATCTACGTCAAATCCGGCATTGTTACATGGGAAACCCAGCAGACCGATTATCCGCGCACCCGCGCTGGCCTGCCCAACCATGAGCCACG
Organism: uncultured Pseudorhodobacter sp.; assembly: GCA_937910975.1. Lineage (GTDB taxonomy): Bacteria > Pseudomonadota > Alphaproteobacteria > Rhodobacterales > Rhodobacteraceae > Pseudorhodobacter. Next base: position 3,501 of record CALEMZ010000326.1, read on the forward strand.
TGGCTGTGCGCGTGGAGCAAGCTATAGCTGGTATCTCTACTCCGCTAACCGGGTGAAGAACCCGCTGATCCGTGGCGCGTTGATGCGGGCCTGGCGCGAATTGCGCGCCACGATGTCCCCGACCGCCGCATGGAAAGCCTTGCAAGATGACCCGGTGCTGCGCGCATCTTATGTCAAGACCCGCGGCAAGGGCGGCTTTGTGCGCGCCACATGGGACGAGTCCACCGAGATCATCGCCGCCGCCAACGCCTATACCGCCAAAACCTATGGCCCAGACCGGGTGTTCGGCTTCTCGCCGATCCCGGCGATGTCGATGGTCAGCTATGCGGCAGGCTCGCGCTATCTGTCGCTGATGGGCGGCACCTGCATGAGCTTTTATGACTGGTATTGCGATCTGCCACCCGCCAGCCCGATGACATGGGGCGAACAGACCGACGTGCCGGAAAGTGCGGACTGGTATAACGCGGGCTTCTTGCTGCTTTGGGGCTCTAACGTGCCGCAAACCCGCACGCCCGACGCGCATTTCTACACCGAGGCACGCTATCGCGGCACCAAATCCGCCGTGATCTGCCCCGACTATTCTGAGGCCGCCAAGTTTGGCGATATCTGGCTGGCCCCCAAACAAGGCACCGATTCCGCGCTGGCGATGGCCTTTGGCCATGTCATCTTGCGTGAATTTCACCTTGACCGGCAGTCTGAGTATTTTGAGGATTACTGCCGCAAATACTCCGATATGCCGATGCTGGTGCGGCTGGACGAGAAAGACGGCAAGCTGGTGCCGGGCCGCTTTTTGCGCGCCGACGATCTGCGCGGCAAGCTGGGCGAAAAGAACAACCCCGAATGGAAAACCGTCGCTTGGGACAGCATCAGCGGCAAGCCCGTCGCGCCCAATGGCACGGTCGGCTATCGCTGGGGGCAGGACGGTGAGTGGAACCTTGAAGAACGCGCCCAGGGTGCTGAAACCAAGCTCGCGATGTCATTCATCCTTGAGGAAGACCGCGACGAGGTTGTGGGCGTTGATTTCCCCTATTTCGGCGGCGAGGCCACTGAGCATTTCGTGAAATGCGAGCACCCCGATGTGCTGACCCGCAACCTGCCCGTCAAGCGCATCAAAACCGGCAAGGGCGACATTCTGGTCGCCACCGTGTTCGATCTGTTCTGCGCCAACTACGGGCTGGACCGTGGTTTGGGCGGCGAATGGGTATCGAAAGACTATACCGACGACATGCCCTACACGCCCGCTTGGGCTGAAAAGATCACCGGCGTGAAGGCCGATCAGGTCATCACCGTTGCACGCGAATTCGCGCTGAACGCCGAAAAGACCAAGGGCAAGTCCATGGTCATTCTGGGCGCTGGCCTGAACCACTGGTACCACATGGACATGAACTATCGCGGCATCATCAACATGCTGGTGATGTGTGGTTGTGTAGGCCAATCAGGCGGGGGCTGGGCGCATTATGTAGGCCAGGAAAAGCTGCGCCCGCAAACTGGCTGGGCACCGTTGGCCTTCGCGCTGGATTGGACACGGCCACCGCGGCACATGAACTCCACCTCGGCATGGTATGCGCATACCGACCAGTGGCGCTATGAAACGCTGGGTGTCAGCGAAATCCTGTCACCCACCGCACCTGAAGGCGACTGGGACGCAAGCTTGATCGACTATAACATCCGCGCCGAGCGGATGGGCTGGTTGCCCTCCGCGCCGCAGCTCAAAACCAACCCGCTGGAGGTGGCAAAGGCCGCTAAGGCTGCCGGTAAGGACATCAAGGATTACGTTGTCCAACAGCTCAAGTCCGGTGAACTGGAAATGTCTTGCGAAGACCCGGATGCGCCTGAAAACTGGCCACGTAACCTGTTTGTTTGGCGCTCCAACCTGCTTGGCTCCTCGGGCAAGGGACATGAGTACTTCCTCAAGCACCTGCTCGGCACCGACCACGGCGTTTTGGGCCATGACCTTGCGCATGAAGGCGGCGCGATGCCCAAAGAGGCCAAGTGGCACAAGGATGCGCCTGAGGGCAAACTGGACCTGTTGGTCACCATCGACTTCCGTATGTCGACCACCTGCGTCTACTCCGACATCGTGCTGCCCACCGCCAGCTGGTATGAGAAAAACGATCTCAACACCTCTGACATGCACCCGTTCATCCACCCGCTACAGGCGGCTGTGGACCCGGCTTATGAGAGCAAATCGGATTGGGAAATCTTCAAATCCATCGCCAAGAAGTTCAGCGAGGTCGCGCCTGAAATTCTTGGGGTTGAGACCGATATCGTGGCGCTCCCGATCTTGCACGACACCCCTGCCGAGATTGCACAAGATCAGGTGCTGGACTGGAAGAAGGGCGAATGCGAACTGATCCCCGGCAAGACCGCGCCCAATTTCATCGCGGTGGAACGTGACTACCCCGCCCTTTACGCCCGGTTCGTGGCGCTTGGGCCGCTGATGGACAAGGTCGGCAACGGTGGCAAGGGCATTGCCTGGAAAACTGAAGTCGAGGTGCAGCATCTACGCGATCTCAATGGCGAATGGAGTGACGGCCCCGCCAAAGGCTGCGCGAAAATCGTGACCGATATCGACGCGACCGAAGTGATCCTGATGTTGGCCCCAGAAACCAACGGCGAAGTGGCCGTCAAGGCTTGGCAGGCGTTGGAAAAATTCACCGGGCGCGAACATGCCCATCTGGCGCTGCCCAAGGCGGATGAAAAGATCCGCTTTCGTGATATCGCCGCACAGCCGCGCAAGATCATCTCATCACCCACCTGGTCGGGAATTGAGAGCGAGCATGTGTGCTATAACGCGGGCTACACCAACGTCCATGAACTGATCCCGTGGCGCACGCTTACCGGCCGCCAGCAGCTTTATCAGGATCATCTGTGGATGCGCGCCTTTGGCGAAGGGTTCTGCCTTTACCGCCCGCCGGTGGATCTGAAAACCATCACCCGCGAGGTCAATACCGATGCCCGTGATGGCACGCCGCATCTGGTGCTTAACTTCATCACGCCGCACCAGAAATGGGGCATCCACAGCACCTATTCCGACAACCTGTTGATGCTGACGCTCAACCGTGGCGGGCCGGTGGTCTGGCTGTCCGAGGTGGACGCCCAAAAGGCTGGCATCGTCGATAACGATTGGGTTGAGGCCTATAACGTCAACGGCGCGCTGACGGCGCGGGCCGTGGTGTCGCAGCGCATGAAGGAAGGCACGATCTTCATGTATCACGCGCAGGAAAAGATCGTGAACACGCCCGGCTCGGAGAAAACCGGCCTGCGTGGCGGTATCCACAACTCGGTCACCCGCGCCACGGTCAAGCCCACCCATATGATCGGCGGCTATGCCCAGCAAAGCTACGGCTTCAACTATTACGGCACCGTCGGCTCCAACCGCGACGAATTCGTGATCGTTCGCAAGATGAAAAACATCGACTGGCTCGATACGCCGGTTAACAAGACGGAGGCAGCCCAATGAGAATTCGCGCGCAAATCGGCATGGTGCTGAACCTCGACAAATGCATCGGCTGTCATACTTGCTCGGTCACTTGCAAGAACGTCTGGACCAGCCGCGAGGGTGTTGAATACGCCTGGTTCAACAATGTCGAGACCAAGCCCGGCATCGGATACCCAAAAAACTGGGAAGATCAGGCCAAATGGAACGGCGGCTGGGAACGCACCAAAAGCGGCAAGTTGCAGCCCAAGCAGGGTGCGAAATGGCGCATCCTAGCCAATATCTTTGGCAACCCCGACCTGCCCGAAATCGACGACTATTATGAGCCGTTCGATTTCGACTATGACCACCTGAAATCCGCCCCTGACATGACCGCCTTTCCGACCGCGCGCCCGCGCTCGGTCATCACCGGCGAGCGGATGGAGAAAATCGAATGGGGGCCAAACTGGGAGGAAATTCTGGGCGGCGAATTTTCCAAACGCTCAGCCGATACCAACTTTGAGGGCATCCAGAAGGAAATCTACGGCCAGTACGAAAACACCTTCATGATGTATTTGCCGCGCCTGTGCGAGCATTGCCTCAACCCCACCTGTGCGGCGGCCTGCCCCTCGGGCGCGATCTACAAGCGCGAGGAAGACGGCATCGTGCTGATTGATCAGGAAAAATGCCGGGGCTGGCGGATGTGTGTATCCGGCTGCCCCTACAAGAAGGTTTATTACAACTGGGAAAGCGGAAAATCCGAGAAATGCACCTTTTGCTATCCGCGCATTGAAAGCGGCCAGCCGACGGTTTGCTCGGAAACCTGTGTCGGGCGCATCCGCTATCTGGGCGTGATGCTTTACGACGCCGACCAGATCCTTGAGGCCGCATCCAAGCCCGATGAGAAAGACCTCTATCAGGCGCAGCTTGATCTGTTCCTCGACCCCAACGACCCCGAGGTGCAAAAGGCAGCCCTTGCCGATGGCATCCCCGCCGACTGGATCGAGGCGGCCAAGAACTCGCCCGTCTACAAGATGGCGATGGACTGGAAGATCGCCTTCCCGCTGCACCCCGAATATCGGACCTTGCCGATGGTCTGGTACATCCCACCACTTTCGCCGATTCAAAACGCGGCTGCGGCGGGCATGATTGGCCATGACGGTGCGATGCCCGATGTCAAATCGCTGCGCATTCCGGTGCGTTATCTGGCCAACATGCTGACTGCGGGCCATGAGGCGCCAGTGGTGACAGCGTTGGAGCGGATGCTGGCCATGCGCGCCTATATGCGGTCCAAAACAGTGGACGGCGTAATCGACGCGGCAATTGCTGAGCGCGTCGGCCTGAGCGTCGAGTTGATCGAGGATATGTACAAGATCATGGCGCTGGCCGATTACGAGGACCGTTTTGTCATCCCCACCACGCACCGCGAAGTGGTTGAGGAAGCCTATGAGTTGAAGGGCGGCTGCGGCTTTACCGATGGCAATGGCTGCTCGGTGGGCATTTCGGACGGCAAGCTGTTTGGCGGCAAGAAACGCAAGAAAACTCTCACACTGCCATCGGAGGCCTTTTAATGTTGATGCCCCTCAAAGCACTGTCAGCACTGCTGTGCTACCCGACGCCCGAACTCAAAGCCGCTACGGATGAAATCCGCGCGGCCCTTGGGGCGGGTGGCCTGCTGAGTGCGCAAAGCCGCAGCGCCATGGAACCGCTACTGGTGGAGATCGAAACGGCCGATGTCTACGACCTGCAAGAACGGTTCGTGGCGCTTTTTGACCGCTCGCGCACCCTTTCGCTTAACCTGTTTGAGCATGTTCACGGCGAAAGCCGTGACCGGGGCGGCGCGATGGTTGATCTGGTTGAAACCTACCGCAATGCGGGGTTTGACCCCGCAACCAGCGAATTGCCGGACCATCTGCCGGTATTGCTGGAGTTTTTGGCGCAGCGCCCCTTGGGCGAGGCCATGGACACACTGGAGGATGCCGCGCATATATTCGAAGCACTGCGCGTGCGGCTGGGACGGCGCGAAAGCGCTTATGGCGCGGTATTCGCAGCCCTTGTGCAACTTGCAGGGCAGGCCGAAAGCTCCGAAACCCTAAGCGCCATGTTGGCCGCGCCCGATGACGATCCCGACGATCTGGCAGCCCTTGATGCGGTCTGGGAGGAAACCGAAGTCACCTTCGGCCCCGACCCTAACGCAGGCTGCCCGCAGGTGCGCGACATGCTCGCCACCATGGACACCCCCCGCAATCCGCCGCCGGCCCGCCCGGCTATGCCCGCAACCGCCGCTGAATGACGGAGGCCATGATGCACGACTTCTTTTTCGGAACATATCCCTACATCGCCCTAACGGTGCTGATTTTGGGCTCAGTCGCCCGCTACGAGCGCGACCCTTTCACCTGGAAATCCAGCTCCAGCCAGCTTTTGCGCCGCAAGCAACTGGTGCTTGGCTCGGTGCTGTTTCATGTTGGTGTACTGGTGATCTTCTTTGGTCACCTCATCGGTCTACTGACCCCGATCGCGATTTTCGACGCGTTGGGGATCAGCCACAGCGCCAAGCAAATAATGGCCATTGTCGCGGGCGGGGTCGCGGGCGTGATGGCGCTGGCGGGCGGTGGCATCTTGATGCATCGCCGCTTGAGCGACCCGCGCATCCGCGCCACATCGAGCTTTGGTGATATCGCCATCCTTTGGTTGTTGTTGGCACAATTGGTGCTGGGGCTGGCCACGATATTCGTGTCGCTTGGCCATCTGGACGGTTACGAGATGGTACGGTTCATGGCTTGGGCTCAGGGCATTTTCACCCTGCAAGCGGGTGCTGCCGACCATATTATCGGCGTGCATTGGTTGTTCAAGCTGCACCTGTTCCTCGGGCTGACCATCTTTTTGGTGTTTCCGTTCACAAGGCTGGTTCACATGCTGTCCGCGCCGCTGCGTTATCTGACGCGGCCAGGCTTTCAGATCGTGCGCTCACGCCGCAAAACCGCGCTGCCCAAGCGCGACAACAAAATCAACCCGGCGGAGTGAACGTAATGAACAAACCTTTGTTCCCCGAAGTTGGCGTCAATGGCGAAACAATCTCTGCCGCGGATATCGCGGCAGAGGCACAAAACCACGATGCACCCAAAGGCAAGCCGGGGCTGGCATGGCGTAAGGCCGCCAAGGCGCTGGTAATCCGCAAGCTGCTGCTGCAGGAGGCCTTGCACCTCGGCATCTCCGCCACACCGCGCGAAACCGCCCCCGGGCGCACCGAAACCGGCGATGAGGCGGTGATCCGGGCGGTGCTGGAGCAAGCACTTGAGATCAAGGCCCCAGACGAGGCGGTATTGCGCGCAGCCTATGACGCAAACCCCACGCGCTTCACCTCACCCACGCTTTACGAGGCTGCGCATATTCTGTTTCTGGCCGATCCCGTCGATCTGGTGGCCCGCACTAAGGCGATGGAAAAGGCCACCGCAGCACTTGGCATCTTGGCAAACCACCCCGAGCGGTTCGCCCAATTGGCTCGCAGCGAAAGCGACTGCCCATCGCGCGATAATGGCGGCCATCTAGGCCAGATCACCACTGGCGACACGGTACCGGAGTTTGAGGCCGCACTGGATGCGCTGGAGATCGGGCAGATTGCCCGCGCGCCAGTGCCAAGCCGTTACGGTGTGCATGTGGTACGGCTGGATGCCAAGGCCAGCGGCGCGGTGTTACCCTATACCGCCGTCAGGACGCGCATCTGCGAAGCGTTTGAGAAAGCCGCTTGGGCAAGGGCCGCGAATGATTACGTCGAGGCGCTGTTGTCGCGCGCCGATGTACGTGGCCTTGACCTCAGAGCTGTGGCGTAGCCGGGAAAGGTGGCGGGGAAATGCCATATCGCAGGGCTGGAGGTATTCGGGGTGCTGGCTTTGGCCCGGTTGATCCGGGCCAAATTACCGACCCGCTCGAAGTGATCTTGCAGACCCATCACTGGCAACGCGCGATCTGCGTCGAGATCGAACGGCTGGTGCAGGCCCCAGCCCTGACACAGGCGGATTGTCAGCCGGTTCTTGAGTTTCTGACCACCGCATTTACTGACCATATTGCCGATGAGGAAGAGGATCTGTTTCCTCTGATGCGCAAAAGATGCCCGCCGCAGGATGAGATCGAAAGCACACTCGACGCTGTTCGACTGGATCATAGGGTATCGCGCGGCTTTCTCCCAACGATCGTGAAAGCGCTAGAGCGGGTGCAAGAGGTTAACGCCTCTTTCACACGGCTCGAAAAGCAACTTCTGAGCCAATTCGTAGTGCATGAACGCCGCCATCTGATCTTGGTGAATGCAATCGTTCTGCCATTGGCGCGGGTACGGCTGTCAGAGGCCGACAAGCGCAAAATACATGCACACATGTGTGCCCGGCGCGGACTTGCGGGAGGGACCGCAGGAGGTGGTCCAGTGCGAGGAATGCCATGATGACTGTGCTGGAGAAAGACCCATTGATTGCGACCTGTGGCTGTGAAGAGTTGCCGGATGCAGGCAAGTTGCCGTCGCTCGACACAGCGTTGCAACGCGGCCTCGCGCTTGTGCGGCCTGTCACGCGCATCGAGACTCTGGGATTGGGTGAGGCCGCCGGTCGGGTTCTGGCCCGCCCGGTCGCGGCTGTGGCAGCCATGCCGCCATTCGATAATTCAGGAATGGATGGCTATGCGATCCGCCTTTCCGATCTTGTGGGCGAAGGGCCTTGGAACCTGCCTGTGATCGGCCGGATCGCTGCAGGCGACGCGCCGCATGGCACCATTGCGGGCTTTGGCGCCATGCAGATATTCACCGGAGCCATGGTCCCCGATGCGTTTGACGCCGTCGTGATGCAAGAAGCGGTGCGCCGGACATCAAGCGGGATTGAGTTTGTAGCGCGACATTCGCCGGGCCAGAACATACGTCGCAAAGGCGAAGACCAGGGCGCGGGGTCCGAGGTTGTCGGCCCTCATCGCAAGCTGGGCGCGCGCGAAATCGCGGCGGCTGCCGGTGCAGGTGTGGCCTTAGTTGCAGTGTTTCGAAAAGTCCGGGTCGCTTTGGTTGTTACGGGGGCTGAGCTGCGGTCTGGCGGAATGCCGGACAATGGGGCGACGATCCCCGACATCAACACGCCCATGCTGACAGCCTGTCTGACCGCGCCAATGGTGGATATTTGCGCCACCCTCATTGCGCCGGACGACTGCGCACAATTGAGCCAAACCCTGCGCCACCTTGCGCCAGAGGTGGATTTGATCGTGACGACAGGCGGCGTTTCGGTTGGCGAGGAAGATCATGTTCATCACGCTGTCCGCA
>CALEMZ010000327.1 GCA_937910975.1 uncultured Pseudorhodobacter sp.
GGTGCGTCGTTACCTGGGCAGCGGCCCGATCAGCATGACCATCTGGCGGCCTTCCATCTTGGGAAAGTTTTCCACTTTGCCGTGCGTTTTGGTGTCCTCGGCAACACGCTCAAGCAGTTCACGGCCCAGGTTCTGGTGCGCCATTTCACGGCCACGGAAGCGTAGGGTAACCTTTACCTTGTCGCCGTTTTCCAAGAACTTATAGACGTTGCGCATTTTGACGTCATAGTCGTTGGTATCCGTATTGGGGCGGAACTTGACCTCTTTGATCTCGATGATCTTTTGCTTCTTGCGGGCCTCGGCCTCGCGCTTTTGGGTCTCGTACTTAAACTTGCCGAAATCCATAATCTTGGCCACAGGCGGGTTTGCGTTTGGCGAAATTTCGACCAGATCCAAGCCGGCTTCCTCGGCCATAACCATGGCGCGCGCGGGTGTGACAACGCCGACGTTGTCACCATCAGCGCCGATCAGGCGGACTTCACTGGATGTGATGCGTTCGTTAACGCGGGGGCCGGTATCACGCGCGGGTGGCGCGTTATGTGGTCTGCGGGCTATGATCTTTATCCTTTGATTGCTCATTAAGTGCACAAACAAGGTAAACCTGCCAGTGCGCCGGTTCAACCCGCAAAAAAATTCAGTTTTCAACCTGGGGGGAATGGTTGCGCTGCGTTCCCGCTTTTCACGTCCCGTTTGATCTGGCATATGAATGCCCGAGGCTCATTGGGGGCCATGTTTTTTGAAGGACTAAAACCATGAGAGCTGTTCTCATTATTGTAATCATCGTACTCGCCGGTTTTCTCGGTGACAGATTCTTGAACGATGGTGGCCTCTGGAAGGGCATCACGGGCGAAACCGCGGCTATAGAAGCTGCTGCTGAAGAAGCCGCTGCTGCCGCCGCCACTGCTGCTGAAGAAGCCGCTGCTGCCGCCGTTGCCGCCGCTGAAGAAGAAGCTGCTGCCGCTGCTGCCGCTGCCGAGGAAGAAGCTGCTGCCGCTGCTGCTGCGTTGGAAGAAGCTGCTGCGGCTGCCCTTGCCGCTGCTGAAGAAGAGGCGGCTGCTGCTGCCGCTGCGGTGGAAGAAGCCGCCGCCGCTGCCCTCGCCGCTGCTGAAGAAGAAGCGGCTGCTGCCGCTGCTGCGTTGGAAGAAGCTGCGACCGCCGCGACCGATGAAGCCGCCGCTGAAGCCGCTGAAGCCGCTGCCGCTGCTGAAGAAGCTGCCGCTGCTGCTGCAGAAGAGGCCGCCGCCGCCGAAGCTGCTGCTGCAGAAGAAGCCGCTGCCGCCGCCGAAGCTGCCGCTGCAGAAGAAGCCGCTGCCGCCGCCGAAGCTGCTGCTGCTGCAGAAGAAGCCGCTGCCGCTGCCGAAGCTGCTGCTGCACCCGATTTGGCATCGCTGCTCACACCCGAAGGGTTTGACGCTGCACAGGTTCTGGAAATGGTTCAAGGCTCCGACCTTGGTGCTATCGCCAAGACCCAGCTGATGGGCCAGATTGCCGAAATTGCATCTGATCCGTCCAAGCTGCCTGATGTTCTTGCAGCCATCAAAGAAGCTCTGGGCATGTAAGCCCAAGGCCACGACAAACGAAAAGGGCCGCTCAATTGAGCGGCCCTTTTTGTATCTCAACCTACGTTTTCCTAATCAAGAAACGCCTTTTCGACCACATAATGCGCTGGCTTGGAATTGGCCCCTTCCTCAAGGCCATACTCTTCAAGCATCGCTTTCAGCTCGATGTTGAACGCCAGATTGCCGCAAATCATCGCACGGTCATTCTCGGGGCTAAGCGGCTTAACACCCAATTGGGTAAACGCCTCGCCTGAGCGCATCAGATCAGTAATCCGCCCCATCTTGGCGCTCTCCTCGCGGGTCGTGGTGGGGTAGTATTTGATCTTCTTCCAAAACCCTTCACCAATCACCTCGTTGAGCAATTCATCATCCTTAAGGGCGGCAATCAGATCACGTCCATAAGTCAACTCGCCCGCCTCGCGGCAGGTGTGGGTGATGATCACCTCGTCGTAGTCCGCATAGGTCTGCGGCTCGCGCAGCAGGGACGCAAAGGGCGCAAACCCGGTTCCGGTAGCAAAGAACCAGATCCGTTTGCCAGGGATCAACGCGTCATGCACCAAAGTGCCCACTGGCTTGGGGCGCAGGATAATCTCGTCGCCTACCTTGATGTGCTGCAAACGGCTGGTTAGCGGACCATCAGGCACCTTGATCGAATAGAATTCTAGTTCCTCGTCCCAGCCGGGCGAGGCTATCGAATAGGCTCGCAACAGCGGCTTGATCTTGCCAGACTTGGGGTCCGGATCGCCCATCAACCCGATCATCACAAATTCGCCTGACCGAAACCGCAACGACGCAGGCCGCGTGCAGCGGAACGAAAAAAGACGGTCTGTATAATGCTTGACCTCGGTAATGGTCTGGGCGTCGGGCAGGGTGGGGACTGGTCGTGCAGCTACTTGGGTCACTGGTTTTTGCTCTGTCATGATTACTTTGACGGCGCTTTATGGCCGCGCTCCTTCTTAGGCGTTGATGTGGGTCAAGAAAAGGGGGGGGGTGGCTTATCCGCGCAGGCGCGCGCCATAGTCATGTGCTGCGTGATCTGCGCGCGCCAACCACTGATCTTCGGGCTGACGGACCGCAAGATCATCACTGATCTCGACCTCGTCAAACCCGCTGCGCCGCGCCATGGCGTATTGATCGGCAATCACATGACCACAGGCGCGCAGCCGACCCGTAAACCCCATCCGGCGCAACATCGCCGCAATCGTAAACCCGCGCCCGTCAGCAAATGACGGAAAATCCACACGGATCATCTGCACTTCGCCCAAGCGAGAGGCCAAAACAGCCGGATCACCGTGCGACGGCAGATCAACCCCGACCACCGGCCCGTTCGCCGCAAGGTCGGCCAAGGGCGTCAGGTTGCCCTGCCAATCGTCGCTGGCAAATCCGCTATCACTTACAATCACGCTCATCATTTCATCCTCTGGGCCGACGCCCCATTCTTCTGTTCAAAAATACTCGAAAAAACCTGCGCAGATCAGGCCGTGACTTTGGGGGTGCGTACCAACACGCCATCCTCAAAATGAATGCCGCATTCTTCTTTGTCGGTATCACGCCACCGGCCCGCACGCGGGTCTTCGCCTTGTCCAACCCGCGACGTGCAAGGCGCGCAGCCGATTGACGGATAGCCCTGTGTCACCATTGGGTGACGTGGCAGACGGTTCTGGGCAATGTACTCCTGCAAATCGCCAGTGTCCCAATGGGCAAGCGGGTTGACCTTGATCCGCGGCATCGCGTCCACGGGGCGCTCGATCTCAAAGAAATCAAGGCTCGCGCGTTGCCCGCCCTGATAGCGTTTGCGCCCTGTGACCCACCCCTCATATCCGCGCAGTGCATTTTGCAGCGGCGCGGTCTTGCGCAGCGCGCAGCAGGCGTCAGGATCATGCAGGTGCAAAAGGTTTTCGTTGTCTTTCTCAAACACCGCGGCGCGCGGCGCGCGGATCACGCGGACATTCTCAAGATGCAGCCGCTCGGCCACTTCTTGCTGATAGACCAGCGTTTGCGTGAACAGCATTTCCGTGTCGATAAACAACACGGTCACACGACGATCAATCACGGCTGCCATGTGCAACAACACAATCGATTCCGCGCCGAATGAACTGACCAACGCGATGTTGCCAAGTTTGGTCAACGCATGCTCCATTACGCTCGTGGCGGAA
>CALEMZ010000328.1 GCA_937910975.1 uncultured Pseudorhodobacter sp.
AACGCCCAACTCGACGCCGCCGCCGCAACGCACTCGCGCGACATGGCCTTGCAGAACCGGCCTTGGCATTTCGGGTCTGACGGGTCATCGCCCTTGGACCGTGTAAACCGCATTGGCTATACGGGCCGCCTCGTCGGTGAGAATATTTCTGAGACGTTTGAAACAGAACTTGAAACGTTGTCAGCTTGGATGGCGCAGCCCGATACGCTGGACGTGATCATGGACCCACAGGCCCATGAACTTGGTTTTGCCTGGTTCCAGGAAGAATCTGGCAAGATTTGGTGGACAATGGTGACTGGCGCTTAAACGCGCCAGTCCCTCACGCGCGCTTAGGGGTGGATGTAAATCGGCGTTCCTTCACGGACCATCGCATAGATATCTTCCATCTGCCTGTCTGTGACCGCGATACAGCCCCAGGTCCAATCCCCGTTGTTATCGCCCTTATGCCCGGTTCTTCCGTGAATAAAAATCTCACCGCCCGGGTCTTTGCCCTGCGCCTTTGCATAGGCGATATCGTCTTTATTGGGATAGCTGATCCCGATCGACAAGTGGAAACGACTGCGCGGATTGCGACGGTCAATGTAGTATAGCCCCTCGGGCGTTTTCCCATCGCCTTCGAATTGCTTATGCTCTTTTGGCGCAAATCCCAGTGCAATATCATAGGTTTTCAAGATCTCAGCATTGCCAAAAAGTTGCATCTTACGTGCATCCTTGTAGACGACAACCTTTGTCACCGGCGGGCCGTTATAGGTACGAAACTTGGAATCCCCGCCACAGGCAGTCAGACCTAGAATCAAGAAAAGTGCAGTAATCAGCCTCAGCGCCCGCATTGTTTGCCTCTGTTATTATGTAGGTTCTTTTCCCAAGCCACTATGGCGAAACGGGTGATTTGCATAGCAAATTTATGCGCGCCTCAATCACGTTTGCGCGCTTGCTCTGCCAGACTATTCTCGATCGCAGCAAGGCGGCCTATGATTTCCTCACGGTATTTATCCGTCCGTTCATTGTCAGCCACATTATTAACGTCTTGCATGGAGTTGACAATCAGGCCCACCAAAAGGTTCACCACTGCGAAAGTGGTCATCATGATGAAGGGCACGAAGAAGGCCCAGGCATAGGGGAAATCGACCATCACAGGGCGCACGATGCCCATCGACCAGCTTTCCAAGGTCATGATCTGGAACAAAGAATAGGCGGAGCTACCGATAGATCCGAACCATTCAGGGAAGGTCGGGCCAAAGAGCTTTGTCGCCATGACCGAGCCGATGTAGAATATTATCGCCATCAGAAAAAACACCGAGCCCATCCCCGGCAGCGCCGTCACAAACCCCTCAACCACCCGGCGCAACGACGGCGCAACCGAGATCACGCGCAACACACGCAAAATCCGGAGCGCCCGCAAAACGGAAAGCGATTGTGCGCCCGGCAGCACAGCGATGCCGATCACTATCGCATCAAAGATGTTCCAGCCCGATTTGAAGAACCGATAATCGAACGCAAAGAGCTTCAGCAACATCTCAGCGATAAAAATCGTCAGACACACCGAGTCCAAAAAGCCAACGGCCGGGCCAATCTTGGACATTACGGTCTCTGATGTATCCAAGCCCAACAGTACGGCATTGAACATGATCACCCCGGTGATGAACCATTGGGTTGAAGGTCTGGAAATCAAAAACGCAACGCGCTCGCGCAAAGTCATTGGGGCTCTCATTTCAACTTGGGCACTTATGCGCCCATATTCTACAGGCTGAAGCGCGCTGCAAGCTCAACGTGCGACGACCAGCGAAACTGGTCGACAGGCTGCACCCAATCAAGCCGATAACCCGCGTCGGTCAAGATACGGGCATCGCGGGCAAAAGTCACCGGGTTGCAGGAGATGGAGACAATCACCGGCACTCGCGCCACAGCAAGCGTCTTGGTCTGCGCCTCGGCCCCTGCGCGCGGCGGGTCAATCACCACGGCCTGCACTTTCTTGAACTCATCCGGCTCCAGCGGGCGACGGAACAGATCACGGGTCTCAACGCTCACGCGCTTCAACCCTTCGGCCATGCGCCAACCCTTGTCCAGCGCGGCCGTCATCGCCGAATCGCCCTCAACGGCGTGGACCTCTGCGCGCTCTGCCAAGGGCAGCGCAAAAGTGCCGGAGCCGGCAAAAAGATCGGTGATTCGCTTCGCATCCCCAACAGCCTCGACCACCGCGGCCAGCAAACTGGCCTGCCCGTGCTCGGTCGCCTGCAAAAACGCACCCGGCGGCGGGGCGACCAAAGCGCGGCCCATGGCCTGCATCGGCGCAGTGCGCAGCGCCACCACTTCCCGCTCCCACGTTAGACGTGAAAGGCCATGCGCCTCAGCCACCCGCGCCAATTCAAGGCGCAACTGCCCATCAAGGGGCTTGCCCCCCATGACCGAGATGTCTGGCCCTGCAAGGCTGCGCGTGATGGTCAAGGCCAGTTCAGACTTGCGTGACCCTCCGACGATCACAAGCGCTTCCAGTGCCGGAAAGGCCGCGATCAGGTCGGGGTGGAGAAGCTGGCAGTTCGGCACGGCAACCAAGCTATCGGAGCCGCGAACGTGAAAGCCCAGCATCGCGCCGCCTTTGGTGCGCCGCCCGGCAATCGTGGCCCTGCGCCGCGACCGGGGTGGCGAGGTCAGGATCGGGCGAATTGGCGCCTCCAGCCCTTGCCCCGCAAGTGCCGAGGCCACAACGCCCTCTTTCCAGCGCGCCACAAATTCATCATTTGCATGTTGCATCAGACAGCCGCCACAGCTGCGGGCATGAGCGCAAGGTGGGCGCACCCGGTCTGGCGAGGGTGTGATGATGCGGGCGTCCAACAGCTTGTCGCCTTTCAGCTCACCCTCAACCTCTTCGCCCGGCAACATCTGCGCCACAAAGATCAGACCATTCTCGCCCTGCGCAATGGCATCGCCCAAATGGCCCAGTCGTTCGATGGTAACTTTCACGTTTCCGCCTCTTCCAATCCGATGAAGCCGCCGGACTGACGGTTCCAATAGCGCGCGTAAAGCCCATTCCGGGCCAAAAGCGCCTCATGGTTGCCTTCTTCGACTATGCGACCATTGTCCAGCACCACTATACGATCCATCGCAGCAATCGTGGATAATCGGTGCGCAATCGCCAAAACGGTCTTGCCCTCCATCACTTTGCCCAAGGTCGCCTGAATCGCGGCCTCTACTTCGCTGTCCAGCGCCGAGGTCGCCTCATCCAGCACCAATATTGGCGCATCCTTAAGAAAGGTGCGCGCAAGTGCGATGCGTTGCCGCTGCCCGCCCGACAGCTTTACCCCGCGCTCGCCAAGATAGGCGTCATAACCAATGCGGTCATTGTGGTCGATCATCGTGGTGATGAACTCATGCGCCTCTGCCGCGCGCGTGGCCTCAATAATTTCGGCCTCATCTGCATCGGGGCGACCGTATTTGATGTTATCGCGCGCTGACCGATTGAACATCGCGGTTTCTTGCGTGACCATGCCGATCTGTCGCCGCAAGCTTTCTTGCGTAACGCCCTGCACATCCTGCCCATCAATCAAAACCGCACCTTTTTCGGGGTCGTAGAGCCGCAACAGCAAGGAAACGAGCGTCGACTTCCCGGCACCGTTGGGGCCGACGACACCGATCTTGGCCCCGGGGAGGAAGCTCAGCGTGACATCGTCGAGGATGACCTTGTCGCCGTGAGCTTTGCGAACCTTGCGCATGGTGT
>CALEMZ010000329.1 GCA_937910975.1 uncultured Pseudorhodobacter sp.
CTGGAGGCTCAGTCTTTGATGCGGTTGCAATCTATAACGCCCTGAAGCGGCATGCAGGCACAATTACCGTCTGGATCGATGGTATCGCGGCCTCCGCTGCGAGCTACATTGCCATGGCGGGCGACGAGATCGTCATGCCGGAAAACGCCTTCCTGATGATCCATGACCCGTCTGGCGTTGTCATGGGCACGGCCGCAGACATGCGCGACATGGCCGGTACACTGGACAAGATCGCAGCCAGCATGACACGGGGCTATGCTGCCAAATCGGGCAAACCCGAAGCTGAAATCGCGGCACTGCTGTCGGCGGAGACATGGTTTGACGCAAAAGATGCGTTGGAGGCGGGGCTTGCTACACGCATGGCAGAGCCGGTGCGGATTGCCGCCAGCTTTGATATCGGGCGGTTCCGTAACGTCCCGCCTGAACTGGTTGAGGCAGTTGAGGCCATCGCGCCTAACCCCGCAACCACAGCCAGGGAAATCGTTGGAGACGATAACGGTGTGGCAGGCAATGACGCTGCGCCAATCGCATCTGATCCCGCGACCAAGGTTCCCGCCGGGAACGTTGATCCGGTGGCAACAACCGCCGATCCTACGTGTACAAGTGTGCAGGATGAGGGTCTTCAGGCCGGAAACGCCCAATCGCGTGCGGCAGAGAACTGCGCTGCAGCCTCCAACGCACCACCCGACGCACCACTCGACGCTGGGGCGATCCGCGCTGAGGCGATGTCTCATGCCCGCGCTGTGATCGATCTTTGCCGCCTTGCGGGCCAGCCGCAGATGGCAGGTCGTTTCCTAGAGGAAGACGTGGGGCTCGACGAGGTCCGCCACCGACTTCTGGCAGTCAAGGCCGACGCCACCCCCGACATCACAGCGGCACATGCTCAACCCGGGCCAGCGGCCTCCACAAATCCCTGGGGCGAGGTCATCGCCCGTACATTTCGCCAACCATTTCGGATTCCATAAACGGGGTAATGACGACGGGGCCTTCCTCGGCGTTTACCACCAGCATCGTTGGTCTGCCAAATTCGATCCCAAGGTATCCCCAAAATCCAGCCAGATAAGCAATCGAACCTTCGTCAGTGAACACAGCGCAGCGGATGCCTTGATCCTTCATGCGTTGTTGTAAATCTAGAGTGCGATTTTTGGCTTCTTCGAGCATGGCATTAGTCCTAATAGGATGTTTCAGTTCATCTACCAAATAGCTAATCTGTGTACAGCACAACTGTCAACTTGTGCATTTCATCTAAAAGTGATCAAATATGTAACATGCTGTATACAGCCTCGGATTTAGGGAATTTATTTTGGGCGAAGTCAAATCCACAAAACAGGAAATGAAAAACACTGCGGACACTATTCAGAGTGAACTTCTGAACCGTATTTGTTTTTTAGAATATCAGGCTGGGGATCAGCTGAAAGAGGCAGAGCTTGCCGCTGAATTTGGGGTCAGCCGAACCCCAGTGCGTGATGCAATCAACAGGATCAATCACCTTGGGCTGGTTGAAACCCAAAATGGTGTTGGGACTGTCGTTGTCGCCTTATCGGCGGTTAAGATTAAACATGTTTACGAGATGCGGTTGGAGCTGGCGACCATGATAGGCACAGTATCCCCGCGCACCATAACACCGCGTGACTTGTCGACAGCTCATGACCTGCTTGGCGAAGCGACACATCTTTCCAATAATTTCCATCCAAGACAATACGTTGAACTTAATCACCGCCTACACAAGTTGATCGCAAGCCTAATCGGCAATGAAGTGCTGCGATCCTTTTGGTGGCAAACCTATTACCAAGCTGCCAGTACGTGGCACCGCGTTGGCAATCTTTTAGGCGCAGAAATGGCACATGCCCTGATACATGAGCTGTCCGACATCGAAACTGCGCTGGCAAACGATGATGCCGCCGCAATCGGTTTCATTCAACGTACCCATATTGGCTATGGCTACCAACGGATAAAAACACATTTTCTAACGTAGGGATACTGACATGCTTACGCCATTGAACCCTAACTGCCAAAAACTGCCTAGCGGCCAAGGTTTTGTGATGTTCCTGTGGGGTCACTAATCAAAACGACCGCACAAAAAACGACCAATTGAAATGGCAAGGTGTCAGATTGCCCTTGGGTGCAACGCGCAGCGAATGTCCGGTTCCCGCCCGCCTGAGCGTATACAGAGTT
>CALEMZ010000330.1 GCA_937910975.1 uncultured Pseudorhodobacter sp.
GTGCAATTGTGCAAGATGTCGACCGGGCCATAGCCCCCGGTCATATCTTCGCCAATCAAGAACGGTTCAGCCATTACACACCCTCGAGTGCGCTGCGGCACCCCTTATTCATCTGGTCAAAAATATCCAAGCCGCCCCGTGCCAGTTCCTGTGTCGAGTAGTCTTGCCCGTGACGCGCGCTATGCATTGGCAATGACCTTATTTTTCAATCCAGTGCCGAGATAGGCCTCGATTACACGCTCATTATTCTTGATCTCTTCGATCGTGCCGTTTGCCAGCACCTTGCCCTCGGCCATGCAGATTACCGGGTTGCATAGGCGGGCAATGAAATCCATGTCATGTTCGATCACGCAAAACGTATAGCCGCGCTGCTGGTTCAGGCGGATGATCGCATCGCCGATGGTGTTCAAAAGCGTGCGGTTCACGCCCGCGCCGACCTCATCAAGAAATACGATCTTGGCATCAACCATCATGGTGCGGCCCAGCTCCAGCAGTTTTTTCTGCCCACCTGAGATGTTGGCGGCCTTTTGATCGGCCAGATGGCTGATGGTCAGAAATTCCAACACCTCATCGGCCTTGTCGCGGATGCGCCGTTCTTCGTGGGAAATTCGGCCACGTGCAAACCACGTGTTCCACAGCGTCTCTCCTGACTGGTTTTCCGGCACCATCATCAGGTTTTCGCGCACTGTCATCGAGCCAAATTCATGCGCGATCTGGAACGTACGCAAAAGGCCCTTGTGGAACAATTCGTGCGGCGGCAGGCCGGTGATATCCTCTCCCGCCATTGTTACGCGCCCCGAGGTGGGCGGCAGGCGCCCGGCGACGACGTTGAACAAAGTGGTCTTGCCCGCGCCATTTGGCCCGATCAGCCCGGTGATCGAGCCCTCAGCGATCTCCAGCGAGGCTCCGTCAACGGCATGAAACCCGCCAAAATGCTTGTGCAGATTTTCGACGACGATCATCAGAAATTCTCCTCTGGTGCGTGTTTTTCGGCTTTGCCACCGAGCGCACCCTCTCATTTATACAAACGGCCCGAAGGGTTTACCCTCCGGGCCGCTGTTTCATCCTCTCAAACAGGTATCAGCGGAATTTCACCGTCTCATACTTGCCGTCCTTGATTTCGAATTCGCGGTAACGGCCAGAGCTTTCGCCCGGTCCGATCAGTTCCACCGCGGATGCGCCTTCATAGTCGATGTCGGTGCCAGCCTTGATCAGCTCAAGCGCCTTTGCCAATTCGCCGGGATAGATTTTCTCGCCCGGTGCGTTGGCGATTTCAAGGATCTTGCCTTTGTAATCGGCCGATTTGCTTGAGCCTGCAGCCTGCATGGCCAGCAAAATCAGTGCGGCCGCGTCATAGCTTTCCATGGTGTAGGGCGAGGTTGCGTCAAAGCCATTGGCCTTGGCAAGCTCAACCATGGTTGCAGCACCCGAACTGTCGGATTGCGCAACCTGACCGTAAGAGCCGTTCAGCGCGGGGCCGATGGCGATTGGCAGGTTGTCACCAACCATGCCGCCGGGCAGGCCAAAGGTTTCAAACGCGCCAGAGTCGAGCGAGGCTTGGATGATGCCCTTGCCACCCTGGTCGAGATAACCCGCAACAACCAGAAGGTCGCCGCCTGCCGAGGCCAGAGCCGCTACTTCAGCAGAATAGTCTGCCTTGCCATCTTCGTGGCTGGCATTGATCGTTACCTTGCCGCCAACTTTTTCGAAGGAATAGGCAATCGCATCAGCCAGACCCTTGCCATAATCGTTGTTGGTATAGGTCAGCGCGATGGATTTCACGCCTTTCTCGACCAGAATATCGGCCATAACTTCGCCTTCGCGCGCATCAGACGGCGAGGTGCGGAAGAACAGGCCATCATCTTCGGCGGTGGTCAGAGCAGGTGAGGTCGCCGATGGCGAGATCATCACGATGCCGTTCGGACGCGCCACGTTTTGCAGCACAGCCCCGGTCACACCGGAACAGTCGCCGCCCACAATACCCATCACGCCTTCGGCAGTGATCAGGCGTTCGGCAGCCGCGGTGGCAGCAGCGCTGTCGATGCAAGTGCTGTCGCCCTTGGCGCTGGTGACTTTGGCGCCATCCATGAACAGGCCAGAATCACTGATCTCGTTCATGGCAAGTTCGGCACCTGCCGTCATATTGCCTGTCAGCGATTCGATCGGGCCGGTATAGCCAAACAAAATGCCAAGTTTCACGTCTTGTGCCGACGCGGCACCCGCCATCAATGCAGTTGCAGCGGTAGCCATCAGTAGTTTTTTCATTGTTAACTCCCTAGTTGGATCTAGATCCTGGCGAGAGCCTAAACGCAGTATTGTGAAAAGAAAAGGAGAGAAAAGATGCCGTATCGCATCGGTTTTGTGCAAATCCATCGGCGCGGGCCGCTTAGGCAACTTGCAATTGTGCTGGGTCTGTCACTGCTTTGCATGTTGACCTTAGGGCAACATGTATCGGCCCAAACTCTGCAAATAGATAAGATCGCAGATGGTCTGGATGAGCCATGGGCCATTGGGTTCCTGCCCGGAGGTGATGTTTTGGTGACAGAGCGCGACGGGGCACTGCTACGGCTGCCTGCCAAGGGCGGGGCTCCGACCCGTGTGGCGGGGGTGCCAGAGGTTGCGGCCACCGGGCAGGGCGGTTTGCTGGATGTGATGGTGACGCGCGACTTTGTGCAAACGCGCCGAATCTGGCTAAGCTACGCCGCAGCTGTAAAGGGCGGCGCGGGGACAAGTGCCGGCTTTGGGTATTTGTCAACCGATGGCACGCGGCTGGAGGATTTTCGCGCCGTCATTGCGCCTGTGGGCCATAGGGGAGGGCGGCATTTCGGTGCGCGCCTTGTGGAGGCGCTGGATGGCACGGTGTTTTTGACCACGGGCGATCGGGGGCAGGATGATCTGGCCCAACGGCTTGACGGGCCAGAGGGCAAGGTCTTGCATTTCAGCGCCGAGGGTATGCCGCTGACAGCAGCGGAATTCGCGGGCAGGGGCGATGTTTGGGCGGGGCTTTACAGCTATGGCCACCGCAACATCCAGGGCGCGACCCTCGACGACACCGGCCGTTTGCTGACGGTGGAGCATGGTGCGCGCGGCGGTGATGAGGTGAACGCCCCTGCGCCGGGCCGCAACTATGGCTGGCCCGTCATCTCCTATGGCCGCAATTATATTGGCACCAAAATCGGTGAGGGCCGCGCGAAACCGGGCATGGAGCAGCCTTTGCATTATTGGGACCCGTCTATCGCGCCTTCAGGGTTGATGGTCTATTCTGGTGACCTGTTTCCTGATTGGGGCGGGCATATGTTTACGGGCAGCCTTAACAGCGATCTGATTTCACGTCTGGACCCGGCACAAGGCTATGTCGAAGCGCGGATTGCGGCAGAAGAGACGGCGCGCGTGCGCGATATCCGGCAGGCACCGGATGGCTCGATCTGGTTTCTCTCGGTCATTGAAGGCGCGATTTACAAGCTGTCGCCCGCGCGGTGATGCAGCACCAAGGTTGCGCGCTGCGCAACAAGCACCGTTTGGCCCACTACTTTACACGGGTCTAAAATCATTTTGACTAAAGCGGGCCAAAACGCACTAATTTAGATCGTTAATCTATTGATTTTGAATAATTGTTATTGGGCGCCGTGTTCTAGCGTTAACCCGAAGGGTGCTAGATTGACAGGCGGAATGGCGCTCCGCCTTGGGTGCCACGTTCGCGGTAGGGCGTGGTGGAATAATGCGCGCGGTAGCATTTGGAGAAATGCGAGGGCGAGGCAAAACCGCAGGCGAGCGCTACGTTGATCACGCTCATATCCGTTTGCATCAGCAGATTGCGCGCCTTGGACAACCGCAACTCCATGTAATAACGTTTGGGAGAACGGTTAAGATAGCGGCGGAACAGCCGTTCCAACTGCCGGGTGGACATGCCCACATCTTCGGCCAGATCGGCAGGGCTGATCGGCTCTTCAATTGCATTTTCCATCATCTGGATCACTTGGGACAGCTTCGGATGCCGCACTCCGATGCGCGTAGGGATCGACAGGCGCTGGGTGTCTTGATCGGTGCGGATGGTGGAATAGATCAGCTGATCAGCCACGGTGTTGGCCACGTCATCGCCGTGATCTGCCGCGATGATCTTGAGCATCATATCGAGCGAGGCCGTGCCGCCTGCCGTGCTCATCCGGTTGCCATCAATCACGAAGATGGAGCGGGTGAGTTTTACTTGCTCAAACTCTTCCAGAAAACCATCTTGGTTTTCCCAATGAATCGTCGCCTTCTTGCCATCGAGTAGACCTGCCTTGGCCAAGGTATAGGCCCCGGTGCAAAGCCCGCCAATCGTCACGCCGCGCCGCGCCTCGCGCCGAAGCCAGTTTAAGATGCCTTTGGTCGTGGCCTTTTGCACATCAATCCCGCCGCAGACCAACACAGTATCTTCGCGGTTGATTTCGGACAGGCCAATGTCCAGCGTGAATGCCGCCCCATTGGAGCAGTTTACAAACCCGTTGCCTTCGCCCGCCAGAACCCATTGATACACTTGGGTACCAATTACCCGGTTGGCGATGCGCAACGGTTCAATCGCGCTGGCAAAGGACAGCATCGTAAACTTATCCAGCAGCAAGAACACAAAGCGCTTGGGCGCAGTGCTTTTACCAATATTGGTGGCTTTCTGGGGTGAAAGGGACATTCGTTGCCTTCGGTAAGGATTGCCGCCGCATTCGATAGAGACCGTTAAACACCGAAACAGGAATTTGCTCCGGCGACAAGGGGGGGGTGCGCCTTTCGGCCTTTGCATTTTGCCCAAGATTGCCTATACCCCATCCCGATACCGCTAACTTTCGGAGAAGACCGATGACGCAAGGCTGGAAAAAATCGGATTGGCGCGCAAAGCCTCGGGTCCAAATGCCCGACTATCTTGACGCACCAGCATTGAATGCGGTTGAGGCCCAACTTGCCAAATACCCGCCTCTGGTCTTTGCCGGAGAGGCTCGGCGGCTGAAAAAGCAGCTTGGACTTGCCTCAGAGGGTAAGGCGTTTTTGCTGCAAGGCGGCGATTGCGCTGAGAGCTTTTCAGAGTTCTCGGCCGACAATATCCGCGACACATTCCGCGTGATGCTGCAAATGGCGGTGGTGCTGACCTATGGCGCCAAAGTGCCGGTGGTAAAAGTGGGCCGTATGGCGGGGCAATTTGCCAAGCCGCGCTCGACGCCAACCGAAGTGGTGGATGGCGTGGAATATGCCAGCTACCGCGGCGATATCATCAACGGGTTTGAGGCGACAATGGAAAGTCGCATCCCCGATCCGAAGCGGATGCTGCAAGCATATACTCAGGCCGCCGCCTCGTTGAACCTGTTGCGCGCGTTCTCAACCGGTGGCTTTGCCGATATTCACCGGGTTCATAGCTGGACATTGGGCTTTGCCGAGCATGACAAGGCCGAACGCTACCGCGAGCTTAGCAACCGCATTTCCGATGCGCTGGACTTTATGCAAGCGGCGGGTGTCGACAGCACTACCGCGCATCAACTTTCGCAGGTGGACTTCTACACCAGCCACGAGTCCTTGCTGCTGGAATATGAAGAGGCGCTGTGCCGGATTGACAGCATCAGTGGCAAGCCCGTCGCGGGCTCTGGCCATATGATCTGGATCGGCGACCGCACGCGCCAGCCCGATGGTGCGCATGTCGAATTTGCACGCGGCGTTTTGAACCCAATAGGCCTGAAATGCGGGCCTTCGACCACTGCCGAAGACCTCAAGGTGCTGATGGCCAAGCTGAACCCGGAAAATGAAGCGGGCCGTCTGACTTTGATCGCGCGCTTTGGTGCGGGTAAGGTCGGCGACCATCTGCCGCGCCTGATCAAGACGGTTGAGCAAGAGGGCGCGAAGGTGCTTTGGTCTTGCGACCCGATGCATGGCAACACGATCAAATCAGCCTCGGGCTATAAGACCCGGCCCTTCGAATCCGTGCTGCGCGAAGTGCGCGAATTCTTCGCCATCCATAAGGCTGAAGGCACCATTCCCGGCGGCGTTCATTTTGAGATGACGGGCAAGGATGTGACCGAATGTACCGGTGGCTTGCGCGATGTGACCGATGAAAACCTGTCGGATCGCTATCATACCGCTTGCGACCCGCGCCTGAACGCCAGCCAAGCGCTGGAGTTGGCGTTCTTGGTAGCGGAAGAGCTTTCCAGAACCCGTGCGGACGAGCACCGGGTGGCGATGTAAGTACGCCTTTCGCGATTGGACAAAAAAGGGCGCCCTCGGGTGCCCTTTTCTTTTGGCGCGTGCCAGATTGCCGTGCATTACAGCGCTTCCAGTTCCTTTAGAATTGGTTTGCACGGCTTCTCGCCTGACAGGTTCGGGCCCGGAAACCCAATGTTTTGTTTTGCCGATGTTTTGTCTAAATGAATTCTGAAGAGGCCTTAGCCGTTCGAAGTGACAAGCCGCAAGTAAGGGCGCGAGTTTACCTTTCCTGACGATTCAAACCGCGCTGCGGGCTCAGCAAAGGCAATTGTCCGCGCCGGTTCGGTCGTCTTGTCTGGCACTGGGGCAAAGGTCGTGAACATCGGGCGAGGAGGACGTTCTGCCTGCGTCGGCGGAGGTAAACGTATCAGAGATTGGCCTTTTACGGCAAATCGGCGCTGGCCGCGCCCAATGGCCCCAGCCGGCGCTAAGCAGCCTAGTGCGAGGCCGCTGAGGCCCTCATCCGTGCGCATCGGCAAAAGCAGCAAGCGCGCGGATAGGGCCGGGCGGCCAAGCCCGCGCTCTGCTTCCAGATCCATTGTCAGAATGGCAGGCCCGGTGAACACCTGTTCCAGCATTGCCGCAAGCTGCGGGCGGGTTTCGGGGCAAAATGCCGCCGAGATGGGCAGGCCGCGCGGGTCCATCCCTATGATTTCGGCTAAATCCATACCTGCGATGCGAAACCGCGCGATGCCGGGGGCCACGCGCTCCAGCAAAAATGTGCTCGACAGCGCCGCCTCAATTCCCCGTGGATTGAATTGTGATCGCATCGGAATGCTGTCTTGCACACGCAGCCCCTCCCAATAGC
>CALEMZ010000331.1 GCA_937910975.1 uncultured Pseudorhodobacter sp.
CTCGCAGCAACCGTCTTGTTCTGGCTTTGATTATCAATGAGTCTGGAGCCTAGGGTGCTTTATCTGCTGATGCCGCCAACCATAACCCAATATGCTGTCGCCCAAGACCCATCTCTTTGATCTTGGGCGACAGCATATTGCGCGAGGGCGGAAAGGCCCGCTTTTTTGCGATAGGCGTTGATCTGGTTGCTGGCTTGGTTCAGCAGGGCTGTTGCCTGTGCCGGTTTGATGCAAGTGGTGGCGGTGGCAGGGCTTGTGGATGAAAGGCCGAAGGCAATTGAAAGGGCGCGAATGAGAGCCGCAGCGTGCTCCTATGCCTATGCCGATTTCAGGAGCAGTTTAGGGCAGTTATTTTTTTTGGGCCAAGCGCAATACGCCAACCCGGCACCGTTCTGCCCAAAATGCGGTGTGTTGGGGCGGATTTAAGGCTTTGCTAACCCTCTTTTGACATGAGGGAGCAAGGCGGGCTTTGCTCAATGGCGTGAAGTGGGCAGGGAAAATGCCTGTTGCCCTTGCAGGGGGCGGCACGCGCAACTAAGACTTGGGTAATCCTTAAGCTCGTAAGCTATTCACATAAACAGGCAGGCAAAGATGCAAGATCCAATCGACCACTATATGAACACCCTTGTTCCCATGGTTGTGGAACAGACCAGCCGCGGCGAACGCGCTTATGACATCTTTAGCCGGATGTTGAAGGAGCGGATCATTTTCCTCTCCGGCCCGGTGCATGATGGCATGTCGAGCCTGATCTGCGCACAGCTTTTGTTTCTTGAGGCGGAAAACCCGTCGAAGGAAATCTCGATGTATATCAACAGCCCCGGCGGTGTAGTGACCTCTGGCCTGTCGATTTATGACACGATGCAATATATCAAACCGAAGGTTTCGACGCTTGTTATAGGGCAGGCGGCCTCGATGGGTTCGTTGTTGCTGACAGCAGGCGAAAAGGGAATGCGGTTCAGCCTTCCCAACAGCCGCGTGATGGTACACCAGCCAAGCGGTGGCTATCAGGGGCAGGCGACGGATATCATGATCCACGCCCGCGAGACTGAAAAGCTCAAGCGTCGGTTGAATGAGATTTATGTGCGCCATACGGGTCAGGATCTGGAAACGGTTGAGGCTGCGCTGGAGCGCGATAACTTCATGTCGGCAGAAGATGCCAAGGCCTGGGGCCTGATTGATGAGATTTTGGAAAACCGCGGCAAGTCAGAGCCAGAAGCGAAGTGACCAGCCGCCCCCGGTGACGCAGGCCATTTCGGGGGCGATTTGACATTGTGAAGGCGGAGGCCATGGCCTAGACTTGGCCGACCAGCTTTTGAACGACGCAGGGCAGAGGACTATAATGGCTAATAATTCGGGCAGTGACAGCAAAAACACCCTCTATTGCTCGTTTTGTGGCAAGAGCCAGCATGAGGTGCGTAAGCTTATTGCAGGGCCAACCGTGTTCATCTGTGATGAATGCGTGGAGCTTTGCATGGATATCATCCGCGAGGAAACGAAATCCTCGGGGCTGAAATCATCCGAAGGGGTGCCGACCCCGCGCGATATTGCGAAGGTTCTGGATGATTATGTGATCGGGCAGGAGCATGCGAAACGGGTTTTGGCCGTGGCGGTGCACAACCATTACAAACGCCTGAACCATTCGTCGAAAAGCGATATTGAACTGGCGAAATCCAACATTTTGCTGATCGGCCCAACGGGTTGCGGCAAGACCTTGCTGGCGCAAACGCTGGCGCGGATTTTGGATGTGCCGTTTACCATGGCGGATGCGACCACTCTGACAGAGGCGGGCTATGTGGGCGAGGATGTGGAGAACATCATCCTCGAGCTTTTGCAGGCCTCGGAGTATAATGTGGAGCGCGCGCAGCGTGGCATTGTCTATATCGACGAGGTCGACAAGATCACGCGCAAATCCGACAACCCTTCGATCACGCGGGATGTTTCGGGCGAGGGCGTGCAGCAAGCACTTTTGAAGATCATGGAAGGCACTGTTGCAAGTGTGCCGCCGCAGGGCGGGCGCAAGCATCCGCAGCAGGAATTCCTGCAAGTGGATACGACGAATATCCTGTTCGTCTGTGGCGGGGCCTTTTCGGGGCTGGAAAAGATTATCGCGCAGCGTAACAAGGGTTCTGCGATTGGCTTTGGCGCCGATGTGAAGGAACCGGATTCGCGCGGTGTAGGCGAAATGTTTGCCGAGCTGGAGCCGGAAGATTTGTTGAAATTCGGGCTTATCCCGGAATTCGTGGGCCGTTTGCCGGTGATCGCAACGCTGACCGATCTGGACGAAGATGCGCTGATCACTATCCTGACCCAGCCAAAGAACGCTTTGGTCAAGCAATACCAGCGCCTGTTCGAGATTGAAGGTACAACACTGACCTTTACTACTGACGCGCTGGCTGCGATTGCCAAGCGGGCCATCAAGCGCAAGACCGGCGCGCGGGGTTTGCGCTCGATCATGGAAGATATCTTGCTTGATACCATGTTTGAGCTGCCGGGCTTGGATGATGTGCAAGAGGTAGTGGTGAATGAAGAGGCTGTGAACTCTGGCGCAAAGCCGCTTCTGGTGCATACCGAACGCAAGAAAAAGGGGCCGGCAAGCGCGGGCTGAATAAGGATCGGCGGGCTTCGGCCTGCCTTTTCATTTGCTGCAGGGCGCGGGCGGGATTTCATGCCAATCAGGCTGGACCTTCGTCGCGCCTTGCGCCATATGAAGAGAAACGGAACCGGAGGCCGCGATGTATTTCCTCAAACGCCTGTTGACCTGGTGGAACAGCCAGACAATCAGCACCCAGATTTTCACTTGGCGCAAGGGCCAGAAAGTTGGCGAGGATGCACAGGGTAATATCTATTACAAGACTGCGGATGGCAAACGCCGCTGGGTGATTTTCAACGGCGAGATGGAAGCTACGCGCGTGCCGCCCGATTGGCACGGCTGGCTGCATTTCACCTGGGATGAGACGCCCAGCGAGGCACCTTTTGTCCATAAACCGTGGGAAAAGCCGCATCAGGAAAACCTGACCGGCACCGATGCCGCCTATGCCCCCCCCGGTTCTATCCGTCGCCCGCTTAGTGTTGCGCGCAAGGATTATGAGGCATGGCAACCCGAGTGAGTTTGGGGGCCATGGCATAACGCATGACCAGATTTTCGATAATCCTTCTCGCGGCCCTGTGTGCTACTTCGGCCACTGCAGAATCGGCAGTGATTGCCAAGGGCGGTGTGGTGCGTTGGCTGGATAAGGTTTCTGGTGAAACCGGTGATATTGAGCTGTCTCGCGGGCAATTGGCGCAGAGCGGGCGACTGACAATTCAGTTGGATGACTGCCGCTACCCGGTCGATGACAGCCCAACCGAAGCCTACGCCCATCTTACCATTATGGACCGCCTGATGACCGGACCTGCCTTCAGCGGCTGGATGATAGCCTCAAGCCCCGCGCTTTCGGCCTTGGACCATTCGCGTTATGATGTCTGGATTTTGCGCTGCCTGACGGAGTGAGGGGTTGGGTCATAGCCCATTGGATCAAAAGTGGCGTCTATCGCCAGCGCCGTAGCCAGCCGTTTATGATACGCCTCCCGAGAGATTTCGATTGCGCCGAGTGAGGCGAGATGCGGTGTAATGAACTGCGTATCGAACAGCGTGAACCCACCCGCGCGTAGGCGGTGCACCAGCCATGCCAGCGCGACCTTGGATGCATCGGTGCGGCGCGAAAACATGCTTTCGCCAAAGAACGCACCCCCTAGGGTGACGCCATAGACCCCCCCTACCATCTCCGCGCCCTCCCACACCTCCAGGCTATGGGCAAAACCGCGCGCGTGCAGGCTTTGGTAGAGGCTGAAGATTTCGGCGTTGATCCATGTTTCCTCCCGGTCGGCACAAGCGGTGACTGTGGCGGCAAAGTCAAAATTTGTTCGAATAGTGTAATTCCAATGGGCTATTCGTCGTGAAAGACTGTGGGAAATATGGAAATTATCCAAGTCAAAGATTCCGCGATGATGCGGGTCTACCCAATGCATACCTTTTGACGTGGTACTTTGTGCCATTGGAAAGACGCCAGCGGCATAGGCTGAGAGCAAAAGCTGTGGGGTTATCTTTTCAGGCATAAGAAAAGGGGGGCACTGTAGCCCCCCGTAAGATCAATGCTGGCCAAGCTGGGCATCGAGCCATTTTTCCAGCCAGTGGATGTTGTAATCCCCGTTCTGGACATCGGGTTCGGCCAGAAGCGTGCTGAACAGCGGGATCGTGGTGTCGATCCCGTCGATGATCAACTCCCCCAAGGCGCGGCGCAGGCGGGCCAAAGCCTCGGGCCGGTCGCGGCCATGCACAATCAGCTTGCCAATAAGGCTGTCATAGTAGGGCGGGATCGAATAGCCGGCGTAAAGCGCGCTATCCATTCGCACGCCCAGACCGCCAGGGGCGTGGAACACCCGCACCGTGCCGGGGCAGGGCGAGAAGTTCGGAAGCTTTTCGGCGTTGATCCGCACCTCGATGGCATGGCCGTTGATCTCTAGGTCTGATTGGGTGAAGGACATGCCCATGCCGGCGGCCACGCGAATCTGTTCGCGCACCAGATCGACGCCAAAGATTGCCTCGGTCACGGGATGCTCGACCTGAAGCCGGGTGTTCATTTCAATGAAGAAAAATTCTCCATCCTCATAGAGAAACTCCACCGTGCCAGCACCGATATAGTTGATCTTGGCCACGGCCTCGGCACAGATATTCCCGATCTTATTGCGCATCTCAGCCGTGATCGACGGGCCGGGGGCCTCTTCGAACACTTTCTGGTGGCGGCGCTGAAGCGAGCAATCCCGCTCACCCAGATGCACGGCGTTGCCTTTGCCATCACCAAACACCTGAATCTCGATATGGCGCGGTTTTTGCAGGTATTTTTCGATATAGACTTCGTCATTACCAAAGGCATTCTTCGCCTCGGAGCGCGCGGTGCGGAAGGCTATTTCCAGCTCCTGCGCATTCTTGGCAACCTTCATGCCGCGCCCGCCGCCGCCTGCGGTGGCCTTGATGATGACCGGAAAGCCGATGCCTTCGGCCACACCAATCGCATCTTCAAAGTTGGCCACCCCGCCCTCGGAGCCGGGAACAACCGGAATGCCAAGTGCCAAGGCGGTTTCCTTGGCAGTTATCTTGTCGCCCATGATGCGAATATGTTCGGCGGAGGGGCCGATAAAGGTGATGCCGTGATCTTGTAGCGCCTGAGCAAAAGCCTCGTTTTCCGACAGAAATCCGTAGCCGGGATGCACGGCTTGTGCGCCTGTAATTTCACAGGCTGAGATGATCGCGGCTTTGTTGAGGTAGCTGTCGGTCGAAGACGGCGGGCCGATGCAGATGCTTTCATCGGCCATGCGCACATGCATCGCATCGCTATCGGCGGTAGAATGAACTGCCACAGAAGCGATCCCCATTTCGCGGCAGGCGCGAATGACGCGAAGTGCAATTTCGCCCCGGTTGGCGATCAGGATCTTGTCAAACATGGCTTTCCCCTTATTCGATGATCATCAGGGGGGCACCAAACTCAACCGGGCTGCCATCTTCAAACAAGATGCGTTTCACGGTGCCGGCACGTGGGGCCGGGATGTGGTTCATGGTTTTCATCGCCTCAATGATCAGCACAGTCTGACCCTCGGTCACTTGGGTACCGATGGTGACGAAAGGTGTCGCCCCCGGTTCTGCGGACAAATAGGCCGTGCCAACCATGGGCGAGGTGAGCGCGCCGGGATGTTGTGCCGGGTCTTCGCTGGCGGCGGGGGCGGCAGTGTTGGCCGAAGGGGCTGCCATCGGCGTTGCCATTTGCATCGCTGGTGCGGCATGCGCCATCGTCACCACATTTGCCTGTTTCACGACGCGGACGTCAAGGCTGTCATCCTCGGCATAATCGCGCTTAACCGAGATCTCAGTCAGCTCATTAGTGTTCAGGATTTCTGCAAGTGCCTTAATGAAGGCGACGTCGGCGTCTGTCGAATGTTTGCTCATACCGTCCTCGATTGGCTTTTTTAGGGATATGGCCTGCTTTGCGCTTTGCCAGCCCCGGCTGATGTCGGGCGCTTATACGCTAGGGAAGGCTGGCTGAAAAGTGCCAGATGTACTTCGCCCTTGCGAGGG
>CALEMZ010000332.1 GCA_937910975.1 uncultured Pseudorhodobacter sp.
GCAACGCTCATCAGCCGGCGAGCCTTGGCCAGTGCAGCGGAAGTGGCGCAGGCGGGCTGGACGGCAATGGAAAAGGGCCAGCGGGTGAAGGTGCCGGGGGTGCTGAACCAGATCTTCGCAAATCTGCCGCGGTTTGCACCCCGCGCTTTGACCGCCTGGGTCTCCGCGATTTTCTTGAAACGTCGCTGAAGCGTTTTGAATTCCCGCTGTTAGCGCCAACATAATTGAACGCCCGACAACATGCCGTTATGCCCGGATGCAACGGGCGCGCGCGCCTTGAACCTAACGATTGCGGGGATGACCATGCCGAACACAAAACAAGCGGAACAGATGCGCAAAGGTGCTGGCTTTATTGCGGCACTGGACCAAAGCGGCGGCTCCACCCCCAAGGCCCTGCGGCTTTATGGCGTGGAGGAAAGCGCCTATAGCTCGGAAACCGAGATGTATGACCTGATCCACCAGATGCGCGCGCGTATCATCAAATCCCCGGCCTTTACGGGTGATAAGGTGGTTGGCGCGATCTTGTTTGAACAAACAATGGACCGCGATATCGACGGTATGCCAACCGCCACCTATCTGTGGGAGCAGCGCGGCGTCGTGCCGTTCCTGAAGATCGACAAGGGGCTGGAGGCCGAGGCCGAGGGTGTGCAGTTGATGAAGCCAATTCCGGGGCTGGATGGTTTGCTGGCCCGCGCCGTGAAGGCCGGGATTTTCGGCACCAAGGAACGCTCGGTTATCAATGCTGCCAATGCAGCGGGGATTGAGGCGATTGTGGCCCAGCAATTCGCCCTAGGCGCGCAGATAACTGCGGCGGGCCTGATGCCGATCCTGGAGCCGGAGGTAACGATTTCTATCGCAGACAAGGCCGAGGCAGAGGCGCTGCTGCTGGCCGCCCTTTTGCGGCATCTGGATGCGCTGCCTGCGGGCCAACAGGTGATGCTGAAGCTGACGCTGCCAACGAAAGCCAATCATTACAAACCTTTGGTGGACCATCCCGCAGTCATGAAAGTGGTGGCGCTGTCGGGTGGGTATGCGCGCGACGCGGCGAACCAGCTTCTGGCGCAGAACAGCGGTATCATCGCCAGCTTCAGCCGTGCTTTGACCGAAGGCCTCAGCACCCAGCAAAGCGACGCGGCCTTCAACGCCGCACTCGCCACAGCGATTGACAGCATCCACGCGGCTTCAGTCGCGGGCTGAGGATCGTCGCACGGCAAAACCGGCGGATTGTCATGAACGCGCAATATAATTGAGAAATTCCCTCTGGGGGGATTCCCTTTGCGAATCGCTTGTGCCAAGATGTTTCAAACCCCCGGATCAGAGGGGCGATGAGGCAATGATCAGATGACAGCCCCAAAACCACGCCCTGCTATCACATCGCTTTTGTTGATGGGTTTGGCTGTCAGCCTTGGCGGCTATTTCACCTTTGCCGCGGTGCAGGGTGATTTCGGCGTATTCCGTCAGGTTCAACTGAAAGCCGAAAATCGAGAGCTCACGATCGAGCGCGACAGGCTGCAAGAACAGCTTGCCCAGATGCAAAACCTGACCCTGCGCCTCTCCGACAACTATCTTGACCTCGACTTGCTAGATGAGCAGGCCCGCGACGTGCTGGGCTATCTGCGCGCCGATGAGATTGTGATCCGCTAGGCCGCCGCCCCCTATTTTGGCGCCCTCGCGCCAACGCGCCGTCAGATTTTCCCTTGTTTTTCCGTATGCCTCCCGATAGTTTAATGGTGAACTATTTAACCATTAAGGGAGGATACGCCCTATGGCCACGCCAAAAAAACCCACGAAGTCAAATACATCCAAAGAAGAGCTTATGGGCTTTTACCGCGAAATGCTGCTAATTCGGCGATTCGAGGAAAAGGCTGGGCAGCTTTACGGCATGGGTCTGATTGGCGGTTTTTGCCACCTTTATATCGGGCAAGAAGCCGTTGTTGTGGGCATCGAGGCTGCAGCCAAAGAGGGCGACAAGCGCATCACCAGCTACCGTGACCATGGCCATATGCTGGCCTGTGGCATGGATGCAAAGGGCGTGATGGCTGAACTGACCGGGCGTGAGGGCGGCTATTCACGCGGCAAGGGCGGCTCCATGCATATGTTCTCCAAGGAGAAGCATTTCTATGGCGGCCATGGCATCGTGGCCGCGCAGGTGCCGCTGGGTGCCGGGCTTGCCTTTGCCGATAAATACCTTGGCAATGACAATGTGACCTTTGCCTATTTCGGCGATGGGGCCGCGAACCAAGGTCAGGTTTATGAGACTTATAACATGGCCGAGCTCTGGAACCTTCCGGTGGTTTTTGTCATTGAAAACAACCAATACGCCATGGGTACGAGCATGAAACGCTCCACCAAGTCGCCCAGCCTTTGGGAACGCGGTGCCGCCTACGGCATCAAGGGTGAGGCCGTGGACGGCATGGATGTGCTGGCCGTGAAAGCCGCCGCCGAAAAGGCGGTTGCCTTCTGCCGCGCCGGCGAAGGCCCCTATATTCTGGAAATGAACACCTATCGCTATCGCGGCCATTCAATGTCGGACCCGGCGAAATACCGTACCCGCGAAGAGGT
>CALEMZ010000333.1 GCA_937910975.1 uncultured Pseudorhodobacter sp.
ACTTCACTACCCCCAATGGCTCAAAGCCCCGCTTCCGCCTCTATTTGCCGCTTTGATTTCCGTGCGCGTTCGGTTGCGGATTTCAACTGCCCACAGGCGGCCATGATATCCTCACCCCGCGGCTTGCGGATGGGGGAGGCATAGCCCGCATCGTGGATGATATCGGCAAAAGCATGGATGCGATTGCCCGAGGAGCGCTTATACGGCGCGCCGGGCCATTCGTTGAACGGAATCAGGTTCACCTTGGCCGGAATACCACGCAGCAATTCGACCAGCCGATACGCGTCTTCCTTGCTGTCATTCACCCCGTCGAGCATCACATATTCAAAAGTGATGCGTTCGGAATTGGTCAGACCGGGATAGGCGCGCAGTGCATCGAGCAAGGTTGCGATGTTCCAGCGTTTGTTGATCGGCACCAACTGGTCACGGATCTCATCGGTGGTGGCGTGGAAACTGACCGCCAGCAAGCAGCCGATTTCTTGCGCAGTGCGTGCGATTTCCGGCACTACGCCGCTGGTCGAAAGCGTGATGCGGCGGCGGCCAAGGGCGATGCCTTCCCCATCCATCACGATGTTCATCGCATCGCGGACATTCTCAAAGTTATAAAGCGGCTCGCCCATGCCCATCAGCACGATGTTGGATACCAGACGCGCGGTTGCATCATTATGCGCGCCTTTTTGCGGCCACTCATTCAGATCGTCGCGCGCCAGCATCACCTGACCCACAATCTCGCCCGCAGTCAGGTTGCGCACCAGCTTTTGTGTGCCGGTATGGCAAAAGGAACAGGTGAGCGTGCAACCGACCTGGCTTGAGATACACAGCGTGCCGCGATCGGTTTCGGGGATATAGACCACCTCCACCTCATGCCCGCCTTGGATACGGACGAGATATTTGCGGGTGCCATCTTCCGACACTTGGCGGGTGACGACCTCAGGCAGGGAAATCTCAAACTTCTCAGCCAGAAGGGCACGGAAATCTTTGGACAGGTTGGTCATCTGGTCAAAATCGCGCAGGCCAAAGAAATAGACCCATTGCCAGATTTGCCCGAGGCGCATCTTGGCCTGTTTCTCCGGGCAGCCCGCTTCGATCAGGGCGGCGCGCAACTGGTCACGCGTCAGGCCAATGATGTTGGTACGCGCACTTGCCGGCAGTTTGCGCGGCAAGGTCAGAACGTCTTGGGTGATCGGGGCGCTTGGCGCATCGGTGGGCATCGCGGGAATCCTCTGGGTCAGAGGCGGTATATAGGGGGTTTGGGCGTGAAACGAAATGGCAGAGATGAAAACGCCCCGGCTGAGAAGGCCGAGGCGCAAAAACTACTGTCAGCAGTTTATTTGCAACGCTGCTCGGCCTCTTGCATCGCGGCGGTAAAGCCTTGCAACGAGAAGGTATCCTTGGTTTGCGTGCCGCGACCCGAGCGGGCGGTAATCACGGCAGAGGAGCCTTTTTTCATCGCCGCCAACAGGCCTGCATCATCCGAAGTACTTGCTGGCCATGCCCATTCACCATCTGAGAACAGCTCAAACGCCGCGCCATCGATTTCAACGCGCACAGTGGAGCCCGTTGCGAAAGGATAACCGCCAGTGTAGGACACTTCGCCACTGGTGCCAGATCCGGGGCGGAAGGTGACGAACATCAAGATGTCGCCACGCCGGGCCGAAACGGGTTTGCCATCGCGAGTATTCACGGATTCCTTGGGTTTGGACACACCCCAGCATTCCTTGGGCTCTTGCCAGACGCACACGCTCCAATCGGTTTGGGCGGAGACACATTCAGTTTCGGATTGCGCGAAGGCGGCGGAGGCCCCCATCCCAAGCAGAACGCCAAACAGCGCCCCGATGATGCGTGATGTCATATCGTTCACAGCCTCCAGCTGTTTGATGCCTCTTTCCCTGGCCACGTAGCCCTTTGATCAAGCTTTTCCTGTGGCGCGGGTTATTTCAACTCGATATCTCATGCATAACGCAAAAAGGGCAGCACGTAAAAGCCCTATGCGCAGAAAATCGCGCATGGACTATGGCGCAAACATAAAAAGGGCTCGAAAAATGGCGCAAGCAGTCACATTTGCGGAACTTTGGCGTGGTGGACAACTGGAGAGCACACATCTGGGCCATGCGGTTATTTGCGGCGCGGATGGCGAGATTGAGGCTGCCTGGGGCGACCCGGCTGCGGTGATCTTCCCGCGTTCAAGCTGCAAAATGCTGCAGGCCCTGCCCTTGCTGGAAAGCGGCGCGGGGCGGGATTTGACGGCAAAGCAGTTGGGGCTGGTCTGTGCCAGCCATAATGGTGCGGCGATCCATACCGAGGCGGTGGCGGCATGGTTGGCCGATCTGGGGCTGGGCGAGGCCGATCTGCGCTGCGGCAACCAAGAGCCGAATGACAGGGCGGAGCGCGACCGACTCATCAAGACCGACAGCAGCCCCTGCCAGTTCCATAACAACTGCTCCGGCAAGCACGCGGGCTTTTTGATGTTGAACAAACATATGGGCGGGCATGCCGATTACATCGAGGCAGATCACCCGATCCAAGTGGCCATCAAAGCAACCTTTGAAGAGGTCACAGGCGAGACCAGCGCGGGCTACGGGATTGATGGCTGCTCGGCCCCGAACTATTCCACCTCGGTGCATGGGCTGGCGCGGGCCATGGCCTATTTCGCCACAGCCAAGGAAGGCGCTGATGCGCGGCAGGATGCGGCCTATAAATTGTCACGCGGGATGATGGCACATCCTGAGATGGTGGCGGGCGAAGGCCGTGCTTGCACCACATTGATGCGCGCCATGGGCGGCAAAGTCGCGATCAAGACCGGGG
>CALEMZ010000334.1 GCA_937910975.1 uncultured Pseudorhodobacter sp.
ACTGGTACGTCAGCTTGGGGAAAAACTCTACGGCAGGCGCCCCGGTCGCAAGGAGGTATCAAGATGACCGACTGGACAATCACCGCGGTCCAAGAAAGGCTTGAACTGGCAGCCGATGTGATGCGCCAGATGCCAAGCGTCAAACCGCAGGGGCACTTCAACGCCTGGCCAGAGTATTTCCACAGCTTTGCCGACAAGGTGGGGCAGGCGCCAAAGATGCGTCGGCCCGTGCCAAGCCCGCGCATGATCAGCGAAGCTGACGAGGCCATGCTGTGGCTGCGCTGGTTGGAGGTCGAGGACGCCAAATTGTTGTGGTTGCGGGCCGAGCGCACCGCGTGGAAACCGATCTGTTGGCAGTTTGGTCTTTCCCGGGCTGCCGCCAATCGTCACTGGCAATACGGGTTGGCGGTAATCGTTTGGAGGCTGAATGGCAGGCGGGTGCCGAAACGTCGGTCGATGGCGTATGTGGTTGATGGCGCGAAATGAGCGCTGCCATTCGCTGCGCTCCCTACCAAGGTCAGCTATGCGGGCCGAGGCTGCCGCTCATTGAGTGTCAGCTTTCCTTTTTGACTGGTTGAATACCCTCTATCGAAGGTATTAACTCATCGCATGAAACCCAAAATTCTAACGACGCTGGCCACCTATGATCGCCAGCAATTCACAAGCGACGTGATCGCGGGTGTGACCGTGGCAATGGTTGCATTGCCCTTGAGCCTTGCAATCGCCATTGCCTCGGGTGCCGGACCGGAAAAAGGGCTGGTGACGGCCATAGTCGCCGGTTTTCTGATCTCGTTTCTCGGCGGCAGCCGGGTGCAGATCGGCGGGCCGACGGGCGCGTTTATCGTCGTGGTCTTCGGCGTCATCGCCGAACATGGTTATGACGGGCTTGTCCTTGCAACGCTCATGGCCGGGGTCATCATGCTGATTGCCGGGTTTCTGCGGGCGGGCAATCTTATCGCCTTTGTACCCGAAGCGGTGATCAACGGCTTTACCATTGGCATTGGGATCATCATTGCGACCAGCCAGCTCAAGGATCTTTTCGGCCTGTCGATCGCGCAGGTCCCGGCCGAGTTCATCGCCAAGATAGAGACGCTTTGGGCGGCAAAGGAGTCTCTGAATGCTGTCGCACTTGGAATCGGCTTTGCGACGATGGTGTTGATCATTGCGCTGCGGCGTCTCGCCCCGAGATTTCCGGGGCTGATTGTCGCTGTTGGTCTGACATCGCTGCTTGTCGTCGTCGCCGCGTTGCCGGTTGATACCATCTTCTCGCGGTTCGGGGCATTGCCCAGCACGCTGCCCATGCCCACGCTTCCCAAGATCAACATGGCGCGGGTCTCTGAACTTCTGCCTTCTGCCTTTGTCATCGCATTCCTGGCCAGCATTGAATCGCTGCTGTCCGCCATGGTGGCAGACCGGCTGATCGGCGGGAAGCACAGGCCCAACGCCGAAATTCTGGCGCAGGGCTTTGCCAATGTCGGCTCGGCCATGTTCGGCGGCCTCCCCGCCACCGGGGCCATCGCCCGTACCGCCACAAATGTTCGCGCAGGCGGCAAAACGCCCGTTGCAGGTATTGTTCACGCGCTGACCATTTTGCTGGTCATGCTGCTGGCAGCGCCCCTTGCGGGCTATCTGGCCATGCCTGCGCTGGCCGGGCTACTCATCCTCACTGCCTGGAATATGAGCGAGCCGCATAAATGGCGCGGCTACATGCAGGCAAGGGCATCTGATCGGGTTCTACTTGTTCTCACGCTGGTTCTTACCGTGTTCGCCGACCTGACTGTCGCCATCGGTGTCGGCGTCTCAGTAGGTCTTGCCTTGCGGTTGCGTCGGCACAATGTAGGCATCGAGAAAGACTGGACGCCCCCAGATCGCTAAGCGGGGAACGATGCAATCGATCAAGCATGATCGACAAGATAAAGACTGGTTGTTGGCTGCATCGCAGAGAACTGTCTAATTGAGCTCAGATCCGCCGTTAGCTGCGTCGGGCACCAAAGTCTGGTTTGGATCATCTAAGGCTTCGTGAGCCGGACGGGAGCACCGCTGTACATGAGATCAGGGATCTGGCGCCGCGAATGTGCGCGTACGGCTTGCGCGCAATTGTCAACTCTTTTTGGTTTTGCGAGACACTTTTCCGCGAGACACCGGAACGCGTGACAAGTGCCGGGCGAGG
>CALEMZ010000335.1 GCA_937910975.1 uncultured Pseudorhodobacter sp.
CGGCGCAAACACTGGCCTGATGGGCATCCGCGCCATATTACCCGCATGTGGCCCAAACGTGCCGAAGAGCTGCTCAACGGCGGCTCACTCTACTGGGTGTTCAAGGGGATTATCCTTGCACGTCAATATATTATTGCTCTCGATGAGGTGCGGGGTGAGGATGGTATCTTGCGTTGTGGCCTAGTGCTGAACCCCGAGTTGCACCGCACCGCGCCCGCCCCACGCCGTCCGTTTCAAGGCTGGCGCTATCTGAGCGTGCAAGACGCCCCACACGATCTACCCAAAGGTCGCACAAGCGAAGAGCCCCTGCCTGCGGAACTCGCGCGGGCCTTGGCAGATATCGGGTTGCGTTAGGGACGGCCAGACAACCAATTGATTTCAGGTGAAATAATCCACAAACTTTGCGCGCGCGCCTCGCACGGTTGTCGCGGCAATCGCCTAGCCCCAACATCATTTGCCGCAGTCTGAACCAATCTCCCGCAGCAAGCGCCACCGCAGCGGGGCCTTGGCCCCGCTGCCCGGCCCAACCTTGAGGCGATGTGCGTCAGCACATTAACGAATGGCGGGAGCGGCCCCTTACAGCGCCGCGCGTACGCCGAGTTGGCGCGCCAGAAGCTCCATTGTCGCGTGGGTCGCGCTGTCCCACTCTGCCCCGCGTGCGGCAAAAAGCGTTGCCTGAGAGGCATGGATCAACCCATCCGACAATATTTTCAGGTGGTTGGCCCGCAGGGTTTCGCCCGACGATGTAATGTCGGCAATCGCCTCTGCCGTCAGGTTCTTCACAGTGCCTTCGGTGGCCCCTTGGCTATCAACCAATTGATAATCAGCCACCCCTTGCGCCGTCAAGAATTCTCGCACGAGGCGGTGATATTTGGTGGCAATGCGCAGACGGAACCCATGCGCCTTGCGAAATGCGGCGGCGGCGGCGTCAAGGTCATCAACCGTATCCACATCAATCCACGCCACCGGCACGGCGATAATCAGATCGGCATGGCCAAAGCCCAGCGGTGCAAGCTCCGCCACCTGTGCGCTCCAATCCGCCAGCTTGTCACGCACGAGGTCAGAGCCGGTAACACCCAGATGGATGCGCCCCGCCGCCAATTCGCGCGGAATTTCTCCGGCTGATAGCAGCACCAGTTCAACGCCCTCAATTCCCTCGACAGCCCCTGCATATTCGCGGTCAGACCCGGATCGTGCCATGTTCACGCCGCGCGCGCCAAACCATTCAAAGGTCTTTTCCATCAGCCGCCCCTTGGACGGCACCCCGATCTTCAGGCTCATTGCACGTCCTCCCGCAATGCGGCAACCATCGCCGGGCGGATCACGCCCCCCACAGCAGGGATCGAACGCCCCTGCCCCAACATCGCCGTCAGCGCGTCATAACGCCCACCCGAGGCCACGGGAGGCAGATCACCGGGACCGTGGAAACTGAACACAAAGCCATCGTAATATTCCAGCGATGTCCGGCCATGGCTCGCCTCAAACGGCAGGTCAGAGGGGTTGATCCCATGCCGCTCCAGCGCGTCAAGCCGTTTGGCAAAACGGTCCACCGCGGGTTCGATCGCGGGCAACATCGGGGTGATACCGCGCAAATGCGACAGTGCCGCGCGGGCTGGGGCTTGCAGGGTCAGCAAGTCATAAAGCAACGCCGCCTCAGGGGCTTTGAGCGCGGGCGTTTCTGCGTCCTCAATCAAGGCGTTCGCACGCGCGGCAATCTCGGCCTCGGATCGCATCCCGATCTGGGGGCCGGCAGCGACGATCAGTGCCGCGGCACTATCAGCCCCAAGCCGCGCCAGCAAATCGGCGCGGGCAGCGGGCATGGGTGTGCGGCCCGAAAACCGATCAAGCAGTTTGCGGAACCGGGCAGGCCGCCAGATGTGACGCAGCAGTGCCGCCTTGCGGCGCGGCGTGGTGGAAAGCCCATGCACGGCGGCCATCAAAATTCCGATATCGCCCGTGGCAGGGCGCAGGCCCAAAGGTGCCAGCAACCCGTGAAACAGCGCAAACAGCTCGGCATCGGCGGCCTCGGGGGCTGCACGGTCAAACAGCTCATAGCCGACTTGCAGATATTCGCTGGCACGCGGGCCAAGGTGATCTTGTTTGCGAAACACCTCGCCCATGTAGCAATAGCGCGCAGGCTCCGCCCCGTCTTTCATATGGGCCTGCACCACCGGCACCGTGAAATCCGGGCGTAGCACCATTTCGCCGCGCAACGGGTCATTGGTGATATAGGCGCGGGCGCGTATATCTTCGCCGTAAAGATCCAGCAAGATTTCAGCAGGCAGCAGGGTTTCGGCCTCCACCGGCTGCGCGCCCGTAGCTTTAAAGGCGGCGAAAAGGCTTTCGGCCTCTGCCCGGATCGCGGCGCGGCTGGTCATTGGGCAAGCATCTTTTGTACGGCACTGACAAGCTCGGCCAGCGGCACCTCGACCTGTGCGGGGCGATCTTTCCATTCCTCCAGCGTGGCATTTTCAGCGATTTTCGCGCCAAGTATCAGGTCTTTGAGCACCACGACACCTTTTGCCGCCTCATCCCCGCCTTGTATCACAGCGATGGGAGAACCGCGTTTATCGGCATATTTCAACTGGTTGCCAAAGTTTTTCGGGTTGCCAAGATACATTTCGGCACGAATGCCCGCTTGGCGCAACTGGCCGACCATCGCCATGTAATCCGCCATGCGGTCGCGGTCCATCACCGTCACCACCACCGGGCCTGCGCCTGCGGTTTCAGCCTCACCCCGCTCAAGCTTCTTCGCCCGCAGCGCCGCCAGCAGCCGGTCCACGCCGATGGAAACCCCCGTCGCCGGAACCGCCTGCCCGGTGAAGCGCTTCACCAGATCATCATAACGCCCACCGCCCGCAACCGAACCAAACTGCCGCTTGCGGCCCTTCTCGTCGAAAATTTCAAAGGTCAGTTCCGCCTCAAACACCGGGCCGGTGTAATAGCCAAGCCCGCGCACGACGGACGGGTCGATGACGATGCGGTCGGGGCCATAGCCTTGGGCGGCAAGCAAGGCTGCAATGGTTTCCAACTCGGCCACGCCCTGTAGGCCGGACAAGCTGCCTTCAATCAACTTGCTTAATGTTGCGAGTGTTTCAGACGCTGTATTTCGCTTGGCATTTGCAAATTTCAGAATGTGATCTATCTGCCATAATGCAAGATTGGCGCCTTCGACAAATGCGCCGCTTTCGTCCTTTCGGCCTTCACCCAGCATCGCACGGACGCCGTCTTCGCCTAAACGATCCAATTTATCAACCGCTCGAATTGCAATTCCAACTCGCTCTAAATTATCCTCTAGATACTCTGAATCTAACAATCCGGCTGTTTCAAATACACCGTCCAGCACTTTGCGGTTGTTCACGCGGACAATATAATCGCCCCGCTCAATACCCACCTCTTCCAGCGCGTCCGCCAGCATGGCGCAAATCTCTGCATCCGCAGCCACACTTGGCGCGCCAACCGTATCGGCATCGCATTGATAAAACTGGCGGAACCGCCCCGGCCCCGGCTTTTCATTGCGCCAGACCGGACCCATCGCATAGCGGCGGTAAGGCGAGGGCAGATCATTGCGATACTGGGCAGCAACGCGCGCCAAAGGGGCTGTCAGATCATAGCGCAGCGCCAGCCAATCGCCGTCCTCATCTTGCCAACCGAACACGCCTTCATTGGGCCGGTCCACATCGGGCAGGAATTTCCCCAGCGCTTCGACCGTTTCCACGGCCGATGTCTCCAGCGGGTCAAAGCCATAGCGTTCATACACGTCCGAGATCTTGGCCAGCATGTCGCGGCGTTCAATGACATCGGCGCCAAAGTAATCACGAAAGCCCTTAGGCGTTTCCGCGCGCGGTTTGCGGGGTTGTTTGTCTTTGGCCATCGGGAAACCCTTTGCAGCTTATGCCCGGGGGGTGTAGCGGAAGGGGAAAGGCGCGGCAAGGATGGGATGACAAATGAGCGAGCGGATTGACGCGGTGGAAGAGCGCGTGGCGCATCTGATCCGAACGGTGGATGAGCTTTCGGATGTCGTAGCCCGCCAAGCCGATGAAATTGACCGGCTGACCCGGCGCATGGCCCAAGTGCTGGACCGGATTTCAGGGCCGGATGAGGAAGGCGCTGTATTTACCGACCAGCGCCCGCCGCATTGGTAAACGGCAGCGCGCACGGCCGCATTTTTCCGGCATACAAGCCTTGCCAATGCCGCGCACGGGTGGTCATTTGGCGGCAGAAAGTGCAGGCGCATGACCCCCATTCAGATTGGCAAAACCACAATTGACCCACTCGCGCTCGTCGCGACCTTGGCGCTGGGTGTCCTTGGCGGGGTGGTAGGCCAAGCTCTGGGCCTGCCTTTGGGCTATATGCTTGGCTCTTTGATGGCCGTGGCGGTTTGGTCGATCATGGGTTGGCGGGTGCTGGGCCAGCCTATCCATTTGCCACAACCCTTGCGGATGGGCTTTATT
>CALEMZ010000336.1 GCA_937910975.1 uncultured Pseudorhodobacter sp.
TCTGGCGAAAACCCCGTTTGGCGCGGTTGGG
Organism: uncultured Pseudorhodobacter sp.; assembly: GCA_937910975.1. GTDB lineage: Bacteria > Pseudomonadota > Alphaproteobacteria > Rhodobacterales > Rhodobacteraceae > Pseudorhodobacter. The sequence goes on from CALEMZ010000336.1 coordinate 32, forward strand.
ATGACAGTGTGCTATGATGTTCGCTTTCCTCACCTTTACCGACGGTTGGCGCAGGCAGGAGCGCAGATCCTAACGGTTCCCGCCGCTTTCAACCACATTACAGGTGCGGCGCATTGGGAGGTGCTGCTGCGCGCCCGCGCGATAGAGACGGGCTGCTTCGTGCTTGCCCCCGCACAAACCGGGTTTCATGCGGAAACTTCGGGCGGCAAGGGGCGGCGCACTTATGGTCACAGCCTTGTCGTGGCACCCTGGGGTGAGGTGTTGGCCGATGGTGGCACCGAGGCGGGCGTGACCTTTGCCGAGATTGACCTGTCGGCGATTGATGCGGCGCGGGGCCGCGTGCCGTCGCTTTCGCATGACCGAACGTTTGAGGGCCCCAATGCCTGACAGTCCCGAAGACCTTGCCATATCTTTGTTTGGAGAGCTGTTCATGGCCGATCAGTTGGCCCGGAACCGTATATCCAAGGTTTTGCCGCGCGGCATGGAGCTTTCGCATTTTGGTGTGCTTAACCATTTGGCGCGGTTGAATGATGAACGCACCCCGGCGCAATTGGCGCGGGCGTTTCACGTGACCCGTGGCGCTATGACCAACACGCTGCGCAAGCTGGAATGGGCCGGGCATGTGCATATCCGCCCTGATTGGGATGATGCGCGGCGCAAATTCGTGGCGATCAGCCCCTCGGGCCGTGCGGCGCGGGATGTGGCGGTGCAGGCGGTTGCCCCCCTGATAGCGGAGTTTGTAACGGATCTCGGGGCGGATCGGGTGCGCGCTTTCATGCCGCTATTGCGTGAACTAAGGACCCGGCTGGAAGGCAATGAGTGACCTTCTATGACAGCTGAGGCGTTGCCACTGTTGATATTGGGAGGAACGGGCCGGATTGGCCGCGCCCTGCGGCGCCAATGGCCTGAGGTGTTGCCCGGTGGTCTGCGCCCGGTTTGGCAGGCGCGGCACGCTACGCCCGGCTGGCTCGGCTGGGATATCTTGGCAGAGCCTTGCCCGGATGGGGCCGCGCGCGGGGTGGTTTTGTGCCTTGCCGGTGTCATTTCTGGCACGGCAGAAGAGCTGGCGTTGAATGAGGCACTTGCACTGGCGGCCTGCAGGGCAGCCGCAGAGCAAGGCGCGCGGCATGTGTTTTTGGCGTCATCGGCGGCGGTTTATGGACCTGCGCCGGGGGCGCTGCGCGAAAAGGATATGCCAGCCCCGCCCGGACCTTACGGCGAGGCGAAGCTTGTCATGGAGCGTGCGGCGTTAGGCTGGCGGCAGCAGGGCGGGTTGGGGCTCACGATCCTGCGGATCGGGAATATAGCGGGGCTTGATGCGCTGCTTGGCGGTTTGCGGCCCGGCCAACCTGTGCGTCTTGACCCGGCTGCGGGGCAAGTAGGGGGGCCAGTGCGATCATATATCGGGCCGGTGACGCTGGGCCGCGTGTTGGCGCGGCTTGCCGGGCTGGCGGCGGAGGGTGCTGTGCTGCCCCCGGTTCTAAACGTCGCGGCGACCCCGGCGGTCAGTATGGCGGCCTTGCTGGATGCGGCAGGGGTGGATTGGGGCTTTGGGGATGAGAACCCGGCAGTTATTCCGCGTGTAGAATTGGATACCGAGCTGTTGCAAGGGCTGGTCGATCTGCCTTCAGGGGCGGGGCAACCGGTTGTGATGGTGGCGGAATGGCGGGGACTGAAGGCATGAGGCTGAGCAAACGGATCCTTGATCTGGTACTGGTGATAATCTTGTCTGTGATCCTTGTGGTGCCGTTCTCGATTATGCTGGTTGTGATGTACTTCAAGGAAGGGCTACCGCTGTTTTATGTGGCGGAGCGGATGCGGGCGCCGGGGCGACCGTTTTTGCTATGGAAGCTGCGCACGATGACGATGTCGGGCAAAAAGGGCGGGGTTTCTGGTGGGGATAAGGCAGTGCGAATCACGCCCCTGGGGGCGTTTATCCGACGTGCGCGGATGGATGAGGTGCCGCAACTTTGGAACGTCCTGAAGGGGGAGATGAGCTTTGTCGGCCCGCGCCCTCCGCTGCGCGAGTATGTGGAGCGGTTTCCCGATATCTACGCCGAGGTTTTGAAAAGCCCGACGGGCATCACAGGACTTGCGAGCCTGCGGCTTCATGACCGGGAGGAGGCATTGCTAGCGGCCTGCAAAGACGCGGAGGAGACGGACCGGGTTTATGCGACACGCTGTGTCCCGGTGAAGGCAAGGCTGGACCTGATCTACCAAAAAAACTGGAGCCTTTGCTTTGATCTGGCCCTGATCTGGGAGACAGGTATAGCGGTTTTGATCCGCCGCTTTTTCAAAGGCGAGCGCGGGTAAAGTCGGGGCGAAGGCCTATAATGCCTTAAATCAGACAAGACGCAAAACGCTTCAATCGCGCTTGCCAAAAAGGCGCTCGGCCTGTTCGGCGGTGTAGCGGCCCAGCCGGACATCCTCGGCGATCAGGGCCGGGTCGCGCTTGGCCGGGTCGCCGTAACCGCCACCGCCGGGGGTGCGCACGCGTACGCTGTCGCCGGGGTTAAGGGCGATGTCTTGCGCCTTGGACAGATGCTCGGGGGTAAAAACCTTGCCCCCGCGCGTAATCTCGACCCGGTTTACCGCACCATCGCTGCCCCCCATCGCGCCTTGCGGCCCGGTGCGGCCATGGTCCATTACGAAACTGGCGCGGGCATGACCGCGCAGCAGCTCAACCTCATAATCCAGCCCAAAGCCGCCACGATGCTGCCCCGCCCCGCCAGAGCCTTCGTGCAAGGCGTAGCGGCGGTAAAGCACGGGGAAGGTTTGCTCCATGATTTCTACGGGTGGGGCCTTGGAAATGCCGATGGTAGAGCAGCCGTTGGACAGCCCGTCATGGTCACTATTACCGCCGTAACCGCCGCCCGAAATTTGATACATCACGAAATCACGGCCCTTTTCCGGGTCATGCCCGCCAAGGCCGAAATTGCCGGAGGTGCCGGCGGGTGCTGCCGTAACCTGGGTGGGAAGAGCTTGGACAAGGGCTGCGAAAACCGCCTCGGCGATGCGCTGCGAAACCTCGGCCGCACAGCCGGACACGGGGCGGGGATAATGGGCATCAAGAAAGGTGCCTTCATGGCCGGTGATGCCAAGCGGCTCAAACGCGCCAGCCGAAAGCGGCACATCGGGGAAGATGTGGCGCAGGGCAAGGTAAACCGAGGAGAAGGTGGTTGCGCGAACGGAGTTCATCGGGCCAGCGCATGGCAGAGAGGAGCCGGTGAAGTCGAAGGCTAGATGGTCGGCCTTGCGGGTGACGGATAGGGCGATGGTGAGCGGTTCGTTGACGACGCCGTCGCTGTCGATGAAGGCCTTGGAATGGTATGTCCCCTCGGGGATCAGCGCGATCTTGGCGCGCATTTGCTTGGCGGCCAGCGTGCGGATTTCGGCAATGGCAGCACTGACGGTGGCGTCAGAATAGCGGTTCAGCAACTCGGTAAGCCTGTCCGCGCCAACCAAAAGCGCCGAGGCCTGCGCTTGCACATCGCCGATGCGTTGCTCGGATACCCGGATGTTGGAGCAGATGATGCTCCAAATTTCAGTGTCTAACACGCCCTTTTTGAACAGTTTCACAGGGGGCAGGCGCAGGCCTTCCTGCTCAGCCGCGGTGGCAGAGGCGGAAAAACCGCCCGGTACTGCGCCCCCGGTATCGGGCCAATGGCCGGTGTTGGACAGCCAGCAATAAATCCGGCCCTCGCGGTAAAACGGCATGGCAAAACGCACATCCATCAGATGCGTGCCGCCAAGATAGGGGTCGTTGACGATATAGATATCACCCGGTTCGGGCGGCAGGGTTTCGCCGCGCGCGATACGTTCAATGATGTGGCGGGTGGAAAACTGCATCGTGCCGACGAAGACTGGCAGGCCGCGCGCGCCCTGGGCGATAAGCGCGCCATCCGTGGCGGAATAGATCCCGTCTGAGCGGTCATCGGCCTCGGCGATCACCGGCGAGAATGCGGCACGTGAGAATGTCAGGTCCATCTCATCGCAGCATTGTTGCAGGCCTGCCTGAATTACGGCGAGGGTTATGGGATCAATTTTGGCCATATTCGGCACTGATTCAGACATGTGGCACCTCAATGATCAAGTTGCCATCGCTGTCAGAGGTTACGGTGCAGCCAGGGTGGATGACGGTGGTGGTATCCATCTGTTCGATGATCGCGGGGCCGTAGAGAGAGAAGGCCAGCGGCAGATGATCGCGCCAGAAAACCGGGGTTTCGACCCAACCGTTGAACCAAACCTTGCGGGTGGATTGTGGTGTGGGGGTGGCCAGTCGCCCGGCCGGGTCGATTAGGCGTGATAGGTCCATCTCCGGGCGTTGACCGATGACGGAGGTGTTGAGGTTTACGAGGTTGGCGCGGATCGTTGGCAGGTTGACGCGGAAACGGGCGTGGTAGGCGGCCTCAAACCTTGCTTGCAGATCTTCGCGCGTTGGCGTTGCGCTGGGCAGCGGCACGCGGAGCAGGTGGGTTTGGCCGATGAACTGCATATCGGCGGATAGTTCCGCGTTGGTTTTGGTGAGCGTGATGCCTGCGGCGTTGATCCGGGCGGTGCCGGTGCTGATTTGCTCGGCGAGGATGGCGTGGACGTGATCCATGTCAACGGTATCAAGCGGGCGGTTCACGGTGCGCACGGAATCGTGTCGCAGATCGGCGACGACGCAGCCCAAGGCGTTGGTCATGCCGGGGCGCGCAGGCACCAACACACGCGGAATTCCCAATTCGGCGGCCAGCGCTGTGGCGTGCAAAGGCCCTGCGCCGCCAAAGGCAAAGAGCGCGTAATCGCGGGGGTCCGCCCCAAGCGACAGTGAAACCATGCGGATCGCGCCTGCCATATGGGTGTTGGCGATGCGGATCACGGCCTCGGCGGCGGCCTCTGGCGTGAGGCCGAGGGGCTTGCCAATTTTCGTCTCGAATATGGCGGAAAGCTTGGTTTGGTGGGTGCCAAAGCGGCTGGCGGGGAGGCGCCCCAGCAGCAGGTTGGCGTCAGAGATCGTGGGCTCCGTGCCGCCGAGGCCGTAACAGATCGGACCGGGGCTGGAGCCTGCGGAATGCGGGCCAACCCGCAGCATGCCGCCCGCATCAACGCGCGCGATGGAGCCGCCGCCTGCGCCGACGGTGCGCACATCGACCATCGGCACATGGATCGGCATGGCATATTCGACCGCGATTTCATTGGAAACCGGGGCGCGGGCACCTCTGATAAGGGCGACATCAGTGGAAGTGCCGCCCATATCATAGGTGATGAGATTGGGAATGCCGGCGCGGCGACCTGTGGCGACGGCGGCCATCACCCCGGAGGCGGGGCCGGACATCACGGTTTTCACCGCCTCGGCCCCGACCGAGGCTGCCGGGACCATGCCGCCATTGCCGTTCATCACCAGAAGGTCGTTTTGGTAGCCCCGGTCACGCAAGGCCGTGGCGAGGGATTGGATGTAGCGTTCGAGCAGCGGCTGCACGGAGGCGTTAACGGCGGCAGTCACGCCACGCTCATACTCGCGGGATTCGGAGAGGAGGGCGTGGCCGCAGGTGATGTATTTTGTGGGCCAGATTTCGGCCGCGATTTCGGCGGCGCGCAGCTCATGGGCGGGGTTGGCGTAGGCGTGCAGAAAGTGGATGACGAGCGATTCGCACCCCATTTCCGCAAGTTTAGTGACGTTTTTGCGCAGGGCGTCTTCATCCAGTGGCGTCAGGATGCGGCCTTGGGCATCCATGCGCTCCGGCACCTCTAGCCGCAGGTCGCGGGGGATAATGGGGGTGAAGGTGCCGGTCATGCCGTAAGCATTGGGGCGGGTGCGGCGGCCCAGTTCCAATATATCCCGGAAGCCCATGGTGGTGATGAGGCCGGTGCGGGCGAGCTTGCGTTCCAGCACGGCGTTGGTGGTGGTTGTGGTGCCGTGAACGAGAAGGGCAAGAGTTTCCAGCGGGGTGGCGGATTGATCAAGTGCCGCCAGCACGCCGCCCGCCTGTCCGCCGGTTTCGGGAGAAAGGGTGGTGGGTACTTTGGCGAGGCGGACATCGCCTGTTGCGGGGTCCAGAATCACCAGATCAGTGAAAGTGCCGCCGACATCTGCGCCTGCGATGAGGTGTTGGGTCATAGGCTTTGGCCTTGGAATGCGCGGCAAACCCGGGGGGCTGATTGCCCTCCCAGTCTGCCCACGGGGCTGGCATTTTTTGCGGAAACGCCCCGCCGGTGCGCCGCGGTGCGCTCAGCACCTCCGTGGATACTTGTACCGAAAAGAAAGGCGGGAGCCTGCATGTCAGATGCCCACGTATTTTTGGAATTGCGAGGCTGTGTGGCTGAGGCCTTTGGCGGGGATGGTTTCTGCCACGGTGCCAGCGGTGATAAAGGCGATTTGGTCGGCCATTGCGAGGACGGCATCGACGCGTTGCTCCACAAGTACGGTGGCGACTCCGGTGGATTTGAGGGCGAGCAGGGTTTCGCGGATCAGGGTGATCATGGAGGGTTGCAGCCCTTCGGTCGGCTCATCAAGGAGGAGGACGGCGGGCTCAAGGCAAAGCGCGCGGGCGATGGCGAGCATTTGCTGTTCGCCGCCCGAAAGGGTGGAGGCGCGTTGCGAGAGCCGTTCGCGCAGGCGCGGGAAGAGGCTGAGCACGTGATCGCGGGTTGCCGCACCCTTTTTGCGGGTCATCAACCCAATCTCGATATTTTGCGCGACGGTGAGTTCGCTGAAGAGACGCCGGCCCTGAGGGACGTAGCCGATGCCGTGACGCGGCACCTCATGCGCGGGCAGCCCGTGGATTGGGGTGCCATTAAGGGTGATGCTGCCTGCGCTGGCGCGAATTTGGCCCATGATGGTGCGCAGCATGGTGGACTTTCCCGCGCCATTGCGGCCCATGACGCAGGTGACCTCTCCCGCTTTGGCGGTGAGGGAAAGCGCGCGCAGCACTTGGACATTGCCATAGCCTGCGTGGACGTTTTGCAGTTGGAGCATCGGCTAGCCCCCCAGATAGGCGGTTTGCACCGCTGGATCGGCGCGAATTTCGGCGGGGGTGCCGGAGCTGAGCGTTTCGCCAAAGTTCAGCACGGTGATCTGGTCGGCCAAATCCATCACCACATCCATGTTATGCTCGATCAAGAGCACAGTGGTTTGCGGGGTAACGGCGCGGACGAGGGCATTGAAGGCCTCAATCTCGGCATTGGCGAGGCCTTGGGTCGGTTCGTCCAGAATCAGAAGTTTGGGGTTCATCGACAGGCCCATCGCAATCTCCAGCAGACGTTGGTGGCCATAGGCAAGAGTTCCGGCAATTTGATCGGCGCGGGTTTCCAGCCCGACGCGGGCGAGGGCGGCCATGGTGTCGCTGTGCAGGTGTTTGGTGCCTTTGCGCTGGATGGCAAGCGCCACGTTATCGAACACGGGCAGGTTGGCGTAGATCGAGGTGATCTGGAACGTATAGGCGATGCCGCGCGCAACGCGGGTGTGGGCGGGCAGCTGGGTGATATCTTCGCCATCGAAGGTAATGGTGCCTGCGCTGGGCGGGATGCGCCCGGACAGCAGGCTGACGAAGGTGGTTTTGCCCGCGCCATTGGGGCCGATGAGGGCGTGGATCTGCCCCGCCTTCAGGTCAAAATCCACGTTCTCTACGGCCTTCAGCCCGTCATAATGTTTGGTTAACCCACGGGCCGAAAGGATTATGGCAGCCATTTTGCCCCCTTGTCGCGGACCCAGCCGAGGATGCCTTTGGGGGCAAAAAGCACCAGCACCAGAAGGGCCGCACCGACGACAAACAGATGCGCAGTGGTGTAGCCGGAGGAAATATCGATCAGGTAAAACATCAAAAGCGCGCCAAGAAAGGGGCCGAGCGTGGTGCCAGCCCCGCCAAGCAGCACATAGAGCAGCGGCAGGATGGAATATTGGATCGCGGCAAAGCTGGCCCCGACATAACCAAAAAGCACGCTGTAAGCCGCCCCCGCCGCCCCCGCGTAGAGGCCGGAGATTACCAGCGCGATAAGTTTGATGCGGAAGGGGTTGTAGCCAAGCATGCGGCTGCGCTCTTCATTTTCACGCATGCCGATCATGGCGCGGCCGAGCCGGGATTTGGTGAGCGCGAGGTTGATTAGCAGGGCGACGGAAAAAAGCGCGAGTGCGGTGAGGTAGCGGGGCGTGTCGGCGGAAAGATCAATCGGGCCGATGCTGCGCGCCGCGCGGGTGATGACGAAGCCTTCGTCGCCGCGGGTGTATTGGCCGAAGTAGAGGATCGTCAGATACCCGGCCTGGGCGAACATCAGCGTGACGATCATGAAGCTGACACCCCCGGTGCGCAGCGCGAGCACGCCCGTGGCCGCGGCGATGGCCCCGCCTGCAATCAGGCCAAGCGCGAGGGCGGGGGCGGCGGAAAGCCCCCAAAGCTCTATCCCCAACCCGGTGGTGTAGAGGCCTGCGGCGAAGAACAGCGCATGGCCGAGTGAAAGCAGCCCCGTGTAGCCAAAGGCGATGTTGTAGCCCATGGCAAAGACGGCCAGCACCATGATGCGGGCGATATTGGTGTGATGATAGGGCGGCAGCAGATATTGGGCCGCAAAGAGGGCTGCGAGAACTGCGATATGAAGGGCCAGCGCGCGGGTCATGGTTTGGCCCCGAACAGGCCTTGTGGGCGGAATACCAGCACCATGGCGACCAGCAATGTGGCAAGAATTTTTGCCAGCGTTGGCGAGAAGAAGACCGAGATCACACCATCAGACAGCCCGATGACAACGGCGGCCAGAAGCGTACCCCTAAGCGACCCCAGCCCGCCAATGATAACAACGATGAAGGACAAAAGCAGCGGGTCATGCCCCATAAGGTAATGCGCTTGCTGGATCGGCACGATCAGCACGGCGGCGATGGCGGCAAGCCCTGCGCCAAGGGCAAAGACGGCGGCATAGACACGATCGACATTGATGCCAAAGGCGCGGGCGGTATCCCGGTCCAGTTGCGTGGCGCGCATGATCAGCCCCGCGCGGGTGCGCGTCATCAAAAGCCAAATCGCCAGCAAGATGACAATCGCGGCCAGCACCACGGCGATTTTATAGCCGGAATAGCCGAACCACGGGAATTGGATGCGGAGGTTGAACGGGGCCTCCACGGGTCGCGCATCGGGGCCGTAAAAGGAAAGTGCGGCCTGTTGGAAGATATAGGAAAGCCCGATGGTGGCGACGATTGTCGCCTCAGGATCATAATTCAGGCGTTTGAGGATGAGCGTATCCGAGAGCGCAGCTATGCCACCTACAATCAGCGGGCAGACCACAAGGGCAACGGCAAAACCCACCACGGGCGGGCCGGGAACATAATGGGTGACAAACCACGCCAACACGGCACCCAGCATCAAAAACTCGCCATGCGCCACATTGACCACGCGCATCACGCCAAACACCAAGCTTAGGCCCACGGCGGTGAGCGCAAGAACGGCGGCCATGACGGTGCCTTCCATCAGCGCAAGGAGGAGGTAGGGGCCGAAATCCATAAAGGAGAGATGCCTTTGGCGATGTGGGGGAGTTATGAGGGAGGGGGGCGTCAACCGCCCCCCGACCCGATGAGCGGTTTAGAAGGACATTGTGGTGTAATCCACATCGCTTTCATACATCGACTCTTCAACCGTGGTTTGGTGCACGCGCATCAGCTTGCCACCTTCCACCTTGGAGATATTTTGATGGCCAAAGACCTGATGGGTTTTGCCGTTGAAGATTTTGGCTCCTTGCGGATGCGCCTGACTTTCGGGCATCGCGGTCATGGCCTCAATCGCCTCCACCAGTTTTTGGCGGTCGGCGATGCCTTGATAGCCAGCAGCCTCCATCCCGGCTTTCAGCACGAACAACGTCTCCCAGGTGGAGAACATATGCGCGTAGGTGGCCACGTCCTTGCTGTCAGAGATTGAGGCACCGTTATCATCCACGCCAACAGCGGCGCGGTAGAAGGTTTCGTGTTCAGAGGCATCGGTCTGTTTTGCACGGCAATGGCCTTCCCAGAAATGGGTGCCTTCGAGGAATTCCAGCCCCGGCGATGCGATGTCCACTGCCTCAAGGCTGTCAATGAAGCCAAAGATTTCCGGACGGTCGCCGGTGCCATAGAACTCGCCCAGTTCCTTGACGAAGGTCAGCACCGCAGGGCCGACCATCACATGGTAGAGCACTTCGGTTTCCTTGGGGATTTGCGGCATATAGCGGGTGAAGGAGGTTTCGGTTGGCGGGATTGCGATATGCTTGATGACCTCGCCGCCCTGCGCCTCAATCGCGGCCGTAAAGTAATCGCGGTGGTCATGGCCAAAGGCATAATCGGGGAAGACCATCGTGACCTTCTTGCCAAGGTTTTGCGTGACCCATGGCGCCATGGAGGAAACCTGCGCGCGCACATCCGTGATGCCGGGCTGCAGCGTCCAGCGGTTCAGCTTGCCTGAGGCGACGTGATAGCCCTCGGAGCAAACCAGATAGGGCACCTTCAATTCGCCTGCGCGCGGGGCGGAGCCGATGACGACATGGGAAAACAGCGGGCCAAAGATCGCATCGCAACCGGCCTGAGAGGCCAGCTTTTCCACCACTTCGGCGCCGCGCTTGGGGTCAGTGCCGTCATCTTCAAAGACCACCTCAACCGGACGGCCATTGATGCCGCCTTGGTCGCTCAGCACCTTCAGCGCGGCTTGGGTCGTGCGCTCATACCAGCGCCCATAAGCGGCCCCAATGCCGGTGCGGTGCAATTGAAACCCCAGCTTGATGGGCGCGGAGCTTTGGGCCTGCACAAATCCGGGCAGGGCCAAAGCCGTAGCACCCGCCGCCATACCTTTGAGAAGGCTGCGGCGTGAGGGGGTCATTCCGATCAGTTTCGTCATGTCACTATCCTCTGTCTGTTGTGGGCGGCCCCTGCTTTTGTTGGTGGGCCTTGGGGAAAGAATGAACGTATGCAAACGATTTGTCTACGTTCTTGGGGGAGCTTAAATACCTGTCGGCGAAGACAATAGCCAGAGGCCAAGAACGGTGTAGGCGACCATTAGCATTGTGAGTGGGAGATGTGTGCGCGCAGGCATATCGGGGGGCGAGAGGCGTAGCGCCAGAATGACGGCAAGGATATGCGCGCCAAGGATCAGCGCGAATTGCGTGTTCCAGATCAGCACCATCGCCCAGCGGTCGGTCAAAAAGCCCATGGAGATATAGAAGGGAGGCAGGCCCAGAAACGCATCGCCGCGAAAAAACGGGTCATTCAGCGCGGCCAGCATATATTGCCCGGTGGTCAGCAGCGTGGTGAGGTAATGCGCGGCGTGATAGCCCGCCGCGATGGCAAGGAATGAAAGCATCACCGGCATCAGGTTTGGCCGCGTGCGCGGGATGCCGGCCTGCCCAGCTGCCACCATTTCCGGGCCTGCCAACAGCATGGGGCCAAGGCGCAGGGCGGCAAGAATGGTGCCTGCGGTCAACCCCCAAACGCCCAGCAGGCCAAGCGTATTAACCCCGATCACGGCTGAACGGCCTGTGAATTCCAGCGGGTTTTCCCCGATCAGCCCCATATACCAAAAAGTTCCGCTTAGCCCGTCAAACGTCAGCCCGGCCAGCGACAGGGTAACAAAGGCAACCGCGCTGGGCGAAAGCGGCGGCATCGTGAGCACCTGCGTTCCCGGCCAGCCGCATTTTAATGCGGCACGATTGCCATCCACCTCCAGCCAGAAGGGCGCGACCTTGGACAGGAAGGTCAGGTAGGTCGTCAGGAACTCGCCTTGGTCCAGCCAGTCCTCACCCTCCAGCACGCCCAGCACAAAGATGATGGCCCAATAGATTGCGGCGGCGGCGGCGAGGGTTTGCGGATCATCCGGGGAAAGCGAGATGATATAGAACCAGAAAAACCCGAACAGGCCCAAAACCGCGGGCAAGTGGCCCAGCCGTGTAAGGCCAGCGCCCGTGCTGCGGCCCAGCAGGCGGCGCGTCAGACGAATCGGGGTCGTCCATGGGTTGACGGCCTGCCAGAGGTTGCCAAACAGCATGCAGCCCAGCGGCAAGGCGACCCAGATCACAACCCAGACCGTGAGGGTCAGCAGGTTGTGCATCGGGTCACGCGCACCAACAAAGCCGATCAGAACCAACGCCAGAAAAACGATCCATGCGGCATAGCTGGTGGCCATGACGGGCAGCAAAACGCGGCGAGTCATCAGATGGCGGGCGGTCATGGCGGGCAGCAGGCGCGGGCTGGTGGCCAACAGCCCGGTCACGGCCACCGTCCCCGCAGCACCTGCCATGTAATATCCGGTAGGCAGCGTCATGATGATGGAGGGCGGCAAGGCGCAGGCCAGCGCCGCCCCTGGTAAAAGCAGCGATATGATCGCCGCTTTCTTCATCAACGAAGCCCGTCTTCGCCTTTCACATCGGCAAGTTCCAGCCCGGCCATGCGCGAATGCACCCGCGCGCCGCGTGTCATGGCAAGGATAAAGGCGATCTCATCATCGCGCGGCGCATCGGTGACCGAAACGGTGAAGGCATCAAAATGGCCCCGAACATAGGCGGCGTTGATATGGCCTATTGGCACGTCCAGCATTGTACCCAAGGTTCCTACCTTCTTGGCCGAGGGCACGATGGCGCGGCTGGTGCCTAACCGCTCGCGCATCGCATATCCGCCGGGCAGATGCCAAAGCGCGCCATGCTCAAGCTCGCCACGCGCGCCGATAATGGCGCCCTTGCCGTAACCATCAATCCCCTCACGCCCACCCATCGCGGCGATAAGGCGGTCTGTCAGCATCAGGCCAAGAGGCTTGAGGGCTTCCATCGCGGGCAGCAGGTTGGGTTCGTACCGGCCCGCGAACGGGTTCTTGACCACCGCAACAATCGCCCCCCTGCTGCGAGGCGTCAGGGCGACGGGGCCGCCTTCGTGATACGTCTCATCAAGCGTGATCTGGATTTTTCGGAGCGTGAAGTCATACAAGGGCATGTTCCTTTTCAAGGCTGAGGTCGCCGAGGGTTCGGCATTGAGAATGCAGGAAAAGTGCTGCCCCGGCAATAAGGCCGGTGGCGGCAAAAGCGCGGGCCGCTGCTTCTCCGTTGGATAGGGCCTGTGCAATTTCGCCTTGGGTCAAAGGGCCAAGGGCGGTGGTGACGAGGATATCGCCAAGGTCGCTATCGGCCTGCAAGGCGCGTGCGGGCTGGCGGGTGATGGCTGGGTGGCCGGGCAGATCCACGGCATTGGCGATCATGGTGGCGGCGGCATCGGCCATCGCGGCGGTGCGGGCCACCACTGTCACCGCATCCGCAATCCCGCGCGAAAAGCTGCGCCCCCCACGCCCCGAAGTGGCAATGCCACGAGCGGGCAGGTTATGGCGCAATACCAGCCGCGCCTGCCCCGGTGCGGCGATGGCTGTCGTCAGGCTTTGGTCGGGGGTCAGATGCACCGCAATATCCCCCCCGTTGTTGACATAGGCGCGCGCCAAGCCGGTGCCATGACACATCGCTGCCAGAATCGTATCTGCCACCGCGCCCGCAACCGCCGCCATGGGTGTGACAAACGCGGGGCGAAACGGGGCCACGGCAGCGGCCATTCTTTGGGCTATTGGCCCCTGCAAGGGCTGCGGGACGGGGTTGCGCAACGCGTCAAGCTCTGAACAAAGCTCCGCCAGCAACCCTTCAAACCGCGCAACAGCCTGTGCATAGGCGCGGGCAACCTCTGTCCCTTCCGCCCAGATGATAAGATCAATCGGGCCGTGGTGCAGATGCAGGCGATTGCCGGAAAGCATGGCCACCTGCGGCGCGTTCATTTCAGCGCCCCGGCTTGAGGTTGAAGCCGAGCACCCGTCGGGTACTCCCCGCCCTCGCGCATCATTTCCGCCAGCGTCTTGATAGCCCCGGCATGGCCACCCAAGGCAAGGTAGGCCGCGCGCGGCAGGGTGAATTCCAACGGGGCGACAAGGGCGGGGGTGGGCACGTAGCCAAAGGCCCCGTCGGGCAGTTTGGTGACATCCACCATGAAGGTGATGCCCCCGCCCGGCCAGACATAGCACTCCGCCCCGCCCGAGGTGAGCCGGGTTTCGCGCGCCTGCACCGAGCGGGTAAGCCGCACCGGGTTTTGCGTCACCCCTGAGCGCAAGCTGCCGCCCGCGCCGCCCATGAAAAGCACGGTACACAGCGACGGCTCGCAGTTCTCATCGATCAGTTTGACCGAGGGGAGTAGGGCTTCAGGGATGGGCTTTGGCTGTGGCACCAGTGCCGCGCCCAGTTCAAAATAGGCAAATTCCTCGCCCGTGGTAGAGACCATCAACAGGCGCAGCCCGGCCCGCGCGCCTTTCTTGGGGTTCCAGGGCCCGAGGATTTGCAGTGGGTCGCTGATGCTGGTGCCACCCCAGCCCAGCCCCGGCTCGGAAACCCGGAAATAACGACCTGGGGTGGAGCGGCGGCCGAGGATCTTGATGCCGGTATCTTCCCAGCCCAGCACCTTGCCGGCCTGATGTTCCGAAACAACGCCGGTAATATGGTCATCGACCACCACCACCTCATCCACCAGCCCGTGCCATTGGTCGGCAAACATCCCGATGGTGGCAGAGCCGCAGCCGACCCGCATCCGGTTTTCCGGGCGACCATCGACAATCGGCGCGCGCCCGGCCTGCGCGACAATGGTGCTGCCTTGGTCAATCGTCAGCTCCACCGCCTCGCGATTGCACAGCGCCAGAAGGGCGGCACAGGTGGCGCGGCCTTCGGCTTTTTCGCCGCCTGTCAGGTGATGTACGCCACCCAAAGACAACATCTGGCTGCCATATTCGGCAGTGGTAACATGGCCAATCGCCTCACCTTCGGCGCGAACGGTTGCCCCCTCGGGGCCGAGGAAGCGGTCGGTGTCAATCTTCACTTTCACGCCGCAATAGGAAAAAATCGCCTCGGTCACGACGGTGACCATATCGGCACCGTCAACCACCGACGCGATGATGAAGGGGGCGGGTTTGTAATCGGGATAGGTGGTGCCGGAGCCGATGCCGGTTATGAGGGTATCGGCGGGAAAGGCATCACCTTCCCAATTGCGGTTGGCAAAGGGCACGACCCGGCCACCGCCCTGGAGGGTTTTTGACAGCAAGACCACCGGATCGGTGCGAATGATCCGGCCCGCCTCATTGGCATAGCGATCACAGGCGCCGGTTTGACCGGGGGCGATGTAGCACATCACCGGGCAAGCGTCGCAGCGAATTTTCTCGGGCGATTGGGTCATGATACGCGGCCCGCCCGGAGTGTGGCATCTGCAAGATCGGGTGTTTTTGCAAGGATGAATCCGGGGGCGTTCATTTTTTTGCCCTCGCAATGGCTGCGAGGACGCGGTGCGGAAGGGCGGGCAAGCGGGTGATTTCGGCCCCGGTCGCGTGGCGGATGGCGTTGAGGATGGCGGGCGCGGTGGGGATCAGGACATGCTCGCCAAGGCCTTTGGCTCCGTAAGGGCCATGCGCATCAGGAACCTCGATCAGCAGGCTTTCAATCTCAGGCATGTCGCCTGTGGTAGGGATCAGATAGTCATGCAGGTTTTCGGTTCGGCCTTGCAGGTATTCTTCCATCATGGCCAGCCCGATGCCTTGGGCGACGCCACCTTCGATTTGCCCAGTGGCAAGCAGCGGGTTGATGGTGCGACCCAGATCATGGGCGGCAGTGATTTTGTGTAGCTTGAGGGTGCCGAGGGCCGGATCGACATCCAGCTCCACCATTTGCGCGCCAAAGCCATAGACGGCATAGGGGTTGCCTTGGCCGTTTTCATCAAGGCCCGTTGTGGGCGGATCATAGGTTTCTTCGGCCATCAGCGCATAGCCATGCGCGTTGGTGGCAAGGGGGGGAAGCGCAAGGCGGGTGCTTTGCGTGCCTTCAGTGGCGGTGAGTGTGCTGCCGCTAAGCGAGAGGGTTGCCGCCTCTCCCATATTCAAGCGTCGCAGGATATCGGCCCGCAAGGCGGTCCCGGCGGCATGGGCTGCGCGGCCTGTGACATAGGTCTGTCGGCTCGCAGAGGTTTTGCCGCAGTCGGGGGTCAGGAAGGTATCTGGCCCGACAAGTTGGAATTGTGCCAAAGGCAGCCCCAGCGCATCGGCGGCGATCTGGGTGATGACGGTGTTGGAGCCTTGGCCGATATCGATGGCGCCTTGGTGCAGCATCAGCGCGCCTTCGGGGGTGATCCCCAGCCGGATGGTGGAGGGGTTGGGCAGCCCGGTGTTGCCGCAGCCATACCAGCAAGATGCAACCCCCACGCCGCGCCCCGGCGTAGCCCGCGCGGTGGCAAGCGCGCGCTGCCAATGAGGGCGCAGCGCCGTAAGGCATTCGACGATACCGGCGGCCTGCATCTCTTGCCCAGTTGCGGTGGTTTGGCCGTTGCGCAGGGCGTTTAGCAAGCGAAATTCAAGTCGGTCCATGCCGACCTGATCGGCGAGTTTGTCATAGATGGTTTCTTGCCAGATGGCGGCTTGTGGCACGCCAAAGCCGCGAAACGCCCCGGCTATGGGGTTGTTGGTATGCACGGCTTGGGCGGTGGCGGAGTAGTTGGGCGTGAAATAGGGGCCGGAGGCGTGGACGGGTACGCGGTTGGCCACGGTTGGGCCCCAGCTGGCATAGGCGCCGGTGTCGAACAGCCCCGAAAACTCCAACCCCGTGATGTGGCCTGATGCGTCACAACCGATGCGGCCAGTCATTTGCGCCGGGTGGCGTTTGGTGGTGGAGGCCATGCTTTCGGCGCGGGTATATGTCATCCGGCAGGGCCGCCCGGTTTTCAACGTCACCAACCCGATCAGCGGTTGCAAGGAGACGTCGAGTTTGGAGCCAAACCCGCCACCCACGGCTGAGGGGACGATGCGCAGCCGATCATGCGGCAGGCCCAGAACGGCGGCGGTTTCGTCGCGGTCCATTATGGGGGCTTGGGTGCAGGCGCGGATCACCAGCACATCGCCTTCCATCCACGCCGCCCCGGCCTCGGGTTCGATATAGGCATGTTCGACGAAGGCGGTTTCAATACTGGCCTCGGCCACATGTGCCGAAGCGGCGAGGGCCGCCGCCGTATCGCCGCGCCTGACGGTGCCTTTGATCAGCGTATTGTCGGGGCGGCCCGCGTGGAGCAGGGGCGCACCGGGGGCCATGGCCTCGGCAGGGGAAAGCAGGGGGGGCAACACTTCCCAGATCACGGGGAAATCGGTAAGGTCGGGGATGGGCGTGCCATCATCCTCGAAGGCCGCGAGGGCTATGGCCTCACCCCGCAGGCGCACGATGCCCTCGGCGAGGGCGGGCTGGTCGACAAAGGCGGGGATTGCGCCGAAACGGTTGATGCCGGGGATGTCGGTGGCGGTGAAAACCAGCGCGGCCTTGGCTCTTGCCCAGGCTGGCACATCGCCAAAGGTGAAGCGGGCCGAGGGGTGGGGCGAGCGGATCGCCTTGACCACCAGCCCGCCGCTTTGCCACAGATCGGCGCCAAAGATATCGCCCGCCACCTTTGCTGCGCCATCAATGCGGGGGGTGGCTGCGCCGACAGCCATGCCAGCGGCAGGCATGGGGGGCGCTGGGGGCGGGTTGGTATCACAGACAGCCGCGATGATTTTGGTATAGCCGGTGCAACGGCAAAGCACGCCGCCCAGTGCCGCCTTGGCCTGATCTGGCGTGGGCGTGGGTGTTTCGGCCAGCAGGGCGGCGGCGGCCATCAGCATTCCCGGCGTGCAGATGCCGCATTGCGCGGCCCCGTGCCGGTGAAAGGCGCTGCGCAGGCGGGTTAGGGCATCGGTTTGGGCCTCAACCGTTTGCACGCTACGGCCCTGCACCCGTGCGGCGGGGGTAAGGCAGGCACAGACCTGCTCGCCATCCAAAAGCACGGTGCAGGCCCCGCAATCGCCCGCATCGCAGCCAACTTTGGTGCCGCGCAAGCCGGCCTTTTCGCGCAGCAATTCGGACAGGCGCAGGCTGGGGCTGGCCTCAAATTGCGCGAGTTTGCCGTTGAGGGTGAAGGAGATGCTCATGCAAGGGCCTGACAGGTTTGGGTGACAGCGCGGCGCAACAGCTCGGTTGCGGCGGTGTGGCGATAGGCGGCGGTAGCGCGCAGATCATCCATGGGCGAGAGGGCAGCGGCCACGTCTTTGGCGGTGATGGTTTGGGCGGCAGCACCAAGCGGGGAGCCGATAAGCGCGGCCTCAACCGTCGCAATGCGCTGGGCGGTGGCCGAGCAGGCCCCGACGGCGAGGGCCGCACTGGTGATGCGGCCTTGTGTTGCGGTTAGCCGCACGGCGACCATGGCGATGGAGATCACCAGGTAGGCGCGTGCGCCGAGTTTCAAGAACTGCGATTGCCCGGCTAAACTGCCCTTTGGGATAAGAATGGCCGTCAGGATTTCCGAGGGCAGACGCGCGGTTTTGCGCGGGCCTTGCAAGAAGGCGGATAACGGAAGCTGGCGGGTGCTGCCCGCGCGGCGTAGCTCCACCAACGCATCCACAGCCAGCAGGGGCGGCACGCCATCGGCGGCGGGGGAGGCGTTGCAGAGGTTGCCGCCAATGGTCCCGGCGTTTTGGATTTGTCGCCCGCCCACCTCTAGCGCCGCCTGTTGCAGGGCGTGAAGCGCTGGCGGCAGGGCTGCGCGCGCGATATCTGCCCATGTGGTGCAGGCCCCGATGCGCAGACCTTCGGGCGTGTTGGTAATGCCGCGCAGCACTGGCAAGGTTGTCAGGTCCATCACGTCGCCGGAAAGGGTGGCGCCTTGGGTGGCGGGGTAAAGGTCTGTCCCGCCAGCGAGCAACCGAAAAGACCCGGTGCCAAGCAGCGTCAGGGCATCATCCAAGGTCGGGGGGCGCAAAAAGGCAGTCATTTGATATCTCGCGTTATGGGCTGCCAAATAGGCCGCAGATTGTTTGCGTGCAAACACTGTGCTGCCGATCCCCGCGTTCTGTCAACGTTGTTGCGTGGGGCTTGTGTGGCGGCTATGCCAAAAGGGTGAAGCAACATGCTGCCCCCCAAACGCCGCCCGAAACGGCAGGCTATCGTCTGGACGACCAGATCGGATATGTGCTGCGTCGTGCCACGCAGCGGCACTTGGCGATTTTTTCCGAAGTGATCCCGGAGGTGACGACCACGCAATTTGCGGTGTTGGCGCGGCTTGCTGAAATGGGCGCGCAATCGCAAAACCATCTTGGGCGGGCCACCGCGATGGATGGGGCCACGATCAAGGGGGTGGTGGACCGGTTGGTGCGGCTGGGTCTGGTGGAAACTGCGCCCGACACCCGAGATCGCCGCCGTTTGACGGTTGGGCTATCTGCTGCTGGACGATCCTTGTTTGCGGCCCGAGTCGGCGATGCGCAAGATATTTCAGATCGGACGGTTGCCGCCCTGAACCCGGCAGAGCGTGCGCAGCTTTTGGAATTGTTGTCGCGGTTGACCTGAGGATAGGCACGACATATTTTTGTTACAAAAGAAGTTGCAAGGTTAGCGCTATCAATGCAACCTAGGCCGATAAGAACAAAATACCAAAAACTTCCTGGGAGGGAATCATGCGTACTTACATACTCACCGCGTCCGTTTTAGCACTGTCCACCGGGCTTTCGGCTGGCAGCGCGATGGCTGCCGGTAAACTTAACCTCTATTGCTCGGCACAAGAAGACTGGTGCCAGCTGATGGCCCGCAGCTTTGAAGAAGCGACGGGAATTGACGTGGATATGACCCGCAAATCCTCGGGCGAGACTTTTGCCCAGATCAAGGCGGAAGAAGTCAACCCCAAGGGTGATGTCTGGTGGGGTGGTACGGGCGACCCGCATTTGCAGGCGGCTGAGGAAAACCTGACGGAACCCTATGTTTCATCGATGCGCGACCAATTGCATCCATGGGCGATTTCGCAGGCCACATCAGCGGGCGACAAGACGATCGGGATCTATTCCGGCGCGCTGGGCTTTGGCTATAATACCAAGCTTTTGGCCGATAACAACCTGCCGGCCCCGGAGTGCTGGGAAGACCTGACCAAGC
>CALEMZ010000337.1 GCA_937910975.1 uncultured Pseudorhodobacter sp.
GTGCCAGCCGAACCTGAACAATATTGTTCGACCCTTGCAAAAGGATATCGGCGCGCTTCGGGGCTATATTCAGGGGCTCAGCGCCGTTGGGGCGACCTCGATTGATCTTGGCATAAAATAGGGGCTGAACCTGCTCTCGCCAGACAGCGGGCCGGTCATCTCCGCCCTTGTGGCCAGCAATGTTATCCCGGCTGAGTTTGACGGCCGCCCGTTCGACTACACCCGGCCAGATTCGATGAACGTCATCGTGTTGATGACCGATGGCGAGCACTGGCCCGCCGAAGAACTTAATGACGAATATCGCTCGGGCCTCAGCCCGATCTATCGCAGCCGGGGCAATGGCAGCTTGTCGATCGCGCATGACCGTTCGGTTTGCGCCGATTATTACCAGCCTGACAACAACAGCTGGAGCTGCGAGCCATATTCAAACACGTCGGCAGGCTATGAACAGCTGACCTAGCCGGAAGTATGGGCGAGCTACCGTATGAAATGGGTTGCCTGGCAGCTCTATCGTCGCCCCTTGGGCAGCAGCGCCTACAACAACGCGATGGATGCTTTCCGCTCCCAGACTCCCGCCTCGGAAATGGATAGCCGCCTGCAATCCATTTGCAACCTCGCGAAAGGCCGAGGCGTCATTATCTATGGCATCGCGCTTGACGCGCCGCCAGTTGGCCGCACCCAGATCGCAGCCTGCGCCACCTCGGCAGGTCACTTCTATGACGTGACCAACCCCGATAGTCTCGCCGGCGCCTTCCGGTCCATCGCCAATAATATTAGCCAGTTGAGGTTGAACCAATGACACAGCAAACCCCAAAAGCCACGCCAGCGGCAGCGCATGGGGCCAAGCCCTCGCTGCTGTCACGGTTGCGCAACAACATCTGCCGCAAGATCAAAGCCGAAAACGGCACCGCCACGATTGAATTCGTGCTCTGTATTCCGGTGATCATGGCGATCTTCATGGCCTCGATTGAATCGGGCGTGCTGATGACCCGCTTCATCTTGCTGGAGCGATCCGTAGATATGGTCATGCGCAACCTGCGTCTGGGTCAATACCCCAACCCGAGTGTGAACCTGATCAAGGATGAAATTTGCCGCCGCACCATCATCATGAAAAGCTGCGAGAGTAGTATCGCAATTGAAATGATGCCGATCAGCACCGCCACCTGGGTGCTGCCCAACTCCAGCATCGGCTGCGTCGATCGCGAAGAGGTTTTACAGCCCGCGCTCACCTTCAATCCAGGGGCCGCGCATCAAATCATGCTGATCCGGGTTTGCGTGGTGCAAGACGCGATGTTCCCGACCACTGGCATCGGGCTCAAACTGCCCAAAGACGCACTGGGCGGCTACAACCTTGTCGCCACCTCCGCTTTTGTGAACGAACCATAAGGAGCCCCGGAATGTCTTTCCTGACAAAGCTGTTGCGCCGTTATGCCCGCGACGAAAAGGGCACCATCATTGTCGATGCGGTCATCGTCATACCGATGTTCGTCTGGGCCTATGCCGGATTGTTTGTCTACTGGGATGCCTACCGCTCCATCAACACGGTGCAAAAGGCCTCCTACACCATATCCGACCTGATTTCCCGGACCCAGGGTCAAGTGAATGATGACTTCATTTCTGGCATGCAGGCAACCATGAACTACCTGCTGAGAGCCGATCAGGGCGGTCAGATCCGCGTCACCTCTTATCAGTGGAATGTACTAAACGACCGCTATGAGGTGATTTTTTCGCGCGCGCCCGGTGGCGGTAGCATGACCGCGCTGACCACTGCCGATCTGGCTGGGTTAGTCGCACGTCTTCCCACGATGTCTGACGGGGATTCGGCCATTTTGCTGGAAACGCGCGTGCCTTACACGCCGCCCTTGTCTTTCGGGCTGGAGCCCACCACGATTGAACAATTCATCGTGACCCGTCCGCGCTTCCTGCCCAAAATCTGCCACACCAGCTTTGCCTGCTGATTTACAAACAGGCCCTGAACAACAAAACGCCCGGTCCTGAACCGGGCGTTTTTGTCATTGGTTCCTCTCGGCAATCATGCCTGCAATCATTTCGGCCATGTACCGCGAGGGCTGCGAGGGCGTCACCCCGCCGATCCCCACGCGCTTGCCCATGCGCCACCACATGCCCGGCACCCAGGCAAACCCTACGCCGCCACGGTGCAACACCAGCGAAAACCCGTGTGAGGGCTTGAGTGCAAAAGGCCCACGCGAAACCTCCCGCACATTCGCAATCTCGGCCAACAACCGCCCCTTGCTGTTACGCAAGGCACTTTGCGTCAGGATCAACCCCACTTCTGTTGCGCGCCAGGTCAGATGGGCAAAGTAAAAAACCAAACAGCCCAGAACCAGCATACCAAGCCGTAGCGACATCTGCACACGCGGAAAACC
>CALEMZ010000338.1 GCA_937910975.1 uncultured Pseudorhodobacter sp.
CATTGACGCGCTAAGCCCGTCTGAACCAAGTGCAGAAGGGGAGATGCGGCCCGTTCAAGGTCCTTCTAAGCCCGCCTTTGGCATGACCACCCATGGGATCGCCAACCTGCGCAAGCTGCGTGTGGATGACGTCGCCATTCCCAAGGTGGAAATCACCGCTGTCCCCGTAACCATCGGCAAAGACGAACTTGTTGAAGTGTTCCGTGAGAACGGCTTTAGCCGGGTGCCGGTTTATAAGGGTACGCTGGACCATCCGCTGGGTCTTGTCTTGCTCAAGGATTTGGCGCTGCAATACGGGTTCTCCGGCTCCTCGGGCCGATTTTCATTGCGCAAACTGCTGCGTCCCATGCTTTACGCGCCGCCCTCGATGCCGGTCGGCGTGCTGCTGCAAAAGATGCAAAAAGAGCGGGTGCATATGGCGCTTGTCATAGATGAATATGGCGGCGTGGACGGGCTTGTGACCATCGAAGACCTTATCGAGACCATCATCGGTGAGATTGAGGATGAACATGACGAGGTGGAGGGTGCGCTGTGGAAGGAAGAGCCGCAGGGCGTCTTTCTGGCTCAGGCCAACGCGCCTTTGGATGAGTTTGAGCAAGCACTGGGTCTGGTCCTGCGCAATGGCGAGGATGACGGCGATATCGACACGCTCGGTGGTCTTGTCTTTTTGCGTCTCGGACGCATCCCTGCACGTGGTGAGATTGTGCCACATGAAAGCGGTGCGGAGTTTGAGGTCGTCGATGCCGATCCGCGCCGGATCAAACGTTTGCGCGTCAGGCTTCCCGGTGCGGTGGCACGCCGCACGGCAGGTGCGGTTGCCGAGGCCATCAAAGCAGCCCAGGCATGACACTGCGCCTTTTGGGCGCTTGGCCGGGCTGGCCCATGGCCGGGGCTGCGTTTGGCCTTGGCGCGGTCATGGCCTCCGGTCAGGCCCCCTTGGGGTTTTGGTGGCTGACACTGCCCGCCCTTGCCGCCGCGTTCCTCCTGATTTCGCGTGCGGCAACTGCGGACCATGCGGCATGGCTCGGCCTGTTTCTGGGGGGGGGCTATTTTGCCCTTGCCCTGTCGTGGATCGTGGAGCCGTTTCTGATTGAGCCGGAAACCTACGCCTGGATGATCCCGTTTGTTCTGGTGTTGTTGCCTTTTGGTATGGGGCTTTTCTGGGCCTTGGCGGCAGGACTTGCACACCGCTTTGGTAACCCCGCCCGACGCTTGGCGCTTTTGGCCGTTGCCTTCGCCGTGGCAGAACTGGCCCGCAGCTATGTCCTCACCGGGTTCCCTTGGGCGTTGATCGGGCATATCTGGGTGGATACTCCGATAGCCCAGCTTGGCGCCCTTATTGGCCCGATTGGTTTGACATTGCTCACAACCTTGGCGGCGGCTGCAATTGCCAATGCCAAGCCCATACCCCTTGTCGGCGCAGGTTTGGGCGCTGCGGCGGCGGTTGCATTTGGCACAACACAGCTTGCCGCCCCGTTGCCCGTACAAGCCGATGCCCCCATCATCCGCCTTGTTCAACCCAATGCCGAACAGCACCTCAAATGGGATGCCGAGCGCGCGCATCTATACTTCGACCGTCAGCTTGATCTGACAGCGGCGGCCCCCGAACTGGGCCGGCCCCGTCCCGATCTGGTGGTTTGGCCCGAAACTTCCGTGCCCTATCTACTCAATAACAACGAGGCGGTTCTGGCCGCGATTGCGCAGGCCGGGCAGGGCGCGCAGGTCGTCGTGGGCATCCAGCGGCTGGAGGGCAATCGCGGCTTCAACAGCCTCGCGGTGATCTCGCCCGATGGCCACGCAACCCATCTCTATGACAAACATCACCTTGTTCCCTTTGGCGAGTATATCCCCTTTGGTGATTTGGCTTTTGATCTGTTTGGCCTTACGGCCTTTGCCTCGCAGCTGGGCGCTGGCTATTCGGCGGGGCCGGGGGCGGTGCTGCTGGACCTTGGGCCAAAGCTGGGTCGTGCCTTGCCGCTGATCTGCTATGAGGCTGTGTTTCCGCAAGATCTGCGTGCGGCGTTCGGTCGTGCAGACTGGATTTTGCAGATCACCAATGATGCGTGGTTTGGCGAGCTGACTGGCCCGTGGCAACATCTCGCCCAATCCCGCCTGCGCGCGATTGAACAAGGCCTGCCCCTGCTACGCGCGGCAAATACCGGGGTTACGGCGGTGATTGATGCGCGGGGCCGGGTGTTGGCGCAGATTGGTCTTGGGGTGGCAGGCCATCTGGATGCAACTTTACCCGCAGCCCTTGCCCGCACGCCCTATGCCCGGTTTGGCGATTGGCCCATGCTTTTGTTGCTTGCCGGACTCGCTGTGGCACTGCTTGCGCGTCGCCCACGCGCAAAAGCTTGACTTGGCCCATGTACCCGCATAGGCGGATGGTTCAACCGTCACAACGGCTTCCTGGCGTGACGCGAATAATCAAACGGAGCACTTCCCCATGTCACGTAATAACTATATTTTCACTTCTGAATCTGTATCAGAGGGGCACCCCGATAAGTTGTGCGACCGGATTTCCGATGCAGTTCTGGATGCGTTTATCACCATCGAACCCAATGCCCGCGTTGCCTGCGAAACCTTTGCTACCACCAAGCGCGTTGTCGTTGGCGGCGAGGTCGGGCTATCCGATCCGGTCAAGCTCAAGGAAATGATGGGCAATGTCGAAGGCATCGTGCGCGATTGCATTCGTGACATCGGCTATGAGCAAAAGAAATTTCACTGGGAAACCGTGAAGGTTCACAATTACCTGCACGAGCAGTCCGCCCATATCGCGCAGGGTGTCGACAATGACGGCGCGGGTGATCAAGGCATCATGTTCGGCTATGCCTGCCGCGAAACCGAGGCGCTGATGCCTGCCCCGATCCAGTACAGCCACGCCATTTTGCGGCGTTTGGCTGAGGTGCGTAAATCAGGTCAGGAATCCACGCTGCGCCCGGACGCCAAGTCGCAAATCTCGCTGCGCTATGAAGATGGCAAGCCGGTTGAAGTGACCTCAATCGTGCTTTCTACTCAGCATGAGCACAAGAAACAATCCAGCCATGATATCCGCGCGATTGTAGAGCCTTATATCCGTGAGGTCTTGCCTGCTAGCTGGATCACGCCGAAAACTGAATGGTGGGTCAACCCGACCGGCACCTTTGTAATCGGCGGGCCGGATGGGGATGCGGGCCTGACTGGCCGCAAGATCATCGTGGATACCTATGGTGGGGCCGCCCCGCATGGCGGCGGCGCTTTCTCGGGTAAAGATCCAACCAAGGTGGACCGCTCAGCCGCTTATGCCGCGCGCTATCTGGCGAAAAACGTGGTCGCTGCGGGCCTTGCGGATCGTTGCACTATTCAGGTGTCCTATGCGATTGGCGTGGCAAAGCCGATGTCGATCTATGTCGATACGCATGGCACAGGTAAGGTGCCGGACGCCGAGCTGGAAAAGGTCGTCTGGGATTGCATGGATCTGACCCCGCGCGGCATCCGCGAGAAACTGGACCTGAACAAGCCGATCTACCAGCGCACCGCCGCCTATGGCCATTTCGGCCGCGCGCCTGAGGCGGATGGAGGCTTTAGCTGGGAAAAAACCGACCTTGTGGACGCGCTGAAAAAGCCGTTCTGATCAAGGTGGAACGATTGGAAAAGCCCCGCTGATGCGGGGCTTTTTGCGTTCCAGGGGGCTGCTGTGCGGACAATGCCGTCGTTGTAATCGACGGTCGGTTGTGAGCAAATCAACGCACTGTGTTTCGGAGTACTAGGTTTGGAGGGAAGGAAATGACAAACGCCCAAGGCGGATGCCTCTGCGGAAGACTAAGGTATGAAGTTTCAGCCGAACCGATCAGAACAACCGTGTGCCATTGCAAGTTTTGCCAGCGCGCAACCGGTGGTGCCTATATGGTCGAGCCCGTGTTTGACGCAAAGGATTTCGCAATCATCGCGGGAGAAGAGAAGAAATATACCCACATTTCAGAAGGTAGCGGAAAAGAAGTCTATATCCATTTCTGCGACAACTGCGGCACAAAACTGTTACTGACGTTCGAGCGCTTCGCGGGTTTCGTTGGCGTTTATGGTGGGACATTCGATGACCCGAATTGGTTCGACATAACGCCAAAAAACTCGAAGCATATCTTCTTAGGTGTTGCGCGGCGGGGTACAGTAATACCTCCACACATCAACACCTACATTGAACACGCCGCACAAAGTGACGGAAC
>CALEMZ010000339.1 GCA_937910975.1 uncultured Pseudorhodobacter sp.
GATAGGTCGCGTCGATCATCACCGTCTTTGGAACTGCCGCCTCAGAGGCCAATCGACAATGCGATACTGGGCAATGGCGCAAGAAATTGGACCGCGACAAAGAACGCAACAATCGTTGCAGCACCGCAAAACATCAAAAATGTCATCGGGCGGAATGTAAGGCCTGCCTGTAATATCAGTTTTGGAAGATCGCCAAACAAAGGTAGTCGACCGAAGCCTTTGTTTGCGTTTTCTGGTTTGAGTAGTGCCAGGAGCTCAGCAGTTTTTGCGCCTTTTGCAATCATTTGCATACGGCGGCTCTTTGCCTCACCCTGACTCTCATCACGACGCAGAAACTGAGTTACCCCTGTGAATAGAAGGAAAACGCCCAATGCAATCAGCATGTAGAACACATAAATCATATCCGGGCTTTGTATGATCGATTGCATGGCTCAGACTCCCTCCGCCATGAAGGATGCCGAAGAAATGTCGACTCCAGAAGCGATCAGTTGATCTGCGCAACGTGGCCGTATCCCCGTTGGAATAAACTCGCCAATCACATCGCCAGCGGCGTTGCGCCCCGTTTTGCGAAAAATGAAAATGTCCTGCATTGTGATTACAGTACCCTCAAGCCCAGTGATTTCGGACACGCTTATGACCCGGCGCTTGCCGTCCGCAAGCCGCGCAAGTTGAACGACAAACTGTAATTGCCGTAATCAATGAACTGGCGCGCATGAGTTCGTCTCCCTAATGAGGCGCAGAGCAAAGCCCCGCAAAAATATTTCAGTTTGGCAGTGAAGCACCAACCGCGCCCATCGCCCCCCCGATAGAAGTGGCAAGGTTTGGCAGTGCGAATGTCCCGACCAAGATGGCCACGGTGATGGCAATTCCGTATTCTACGAGGGTTACGCCGCGATCATTTTGGGCGAAGGCAATAACGCGGGTCAGTATGACTTTTCTCACGATACCGGGTCTCCAACTAATAGAGTTTCTCTTGCGAGGATTGGCTCTCTGAAGCTGCTTGCCGTGACGACGAATTGACGTCACGGCAATTTATTTACCCCCAAGCTGGGCATCAGATGATGCTCGTGTCTTTAGTTAGGGAGCAGCAGTAACTTCACCACCCATAGTCCCTGTAGCGACGTTCATATTACCTATGATAGCCCCTGAAAGGTCCGTCAAAGCTAAAGTTCCTACTGCTACCGCCAAAGTAATTGCGATTCCGTATTCGACCAGAGTCACGCCCTCTTCATTGCGACGGAAATGGGCGACTGTCATAAGAAACTTTTTCATTTCAGATCTCCTAAGTTAAACTGTCTCGCCAGTGAATCCTGATACGAGATAACAGCCTCCCCCACATGCGAAGGCTTAACCAAATCTTAAGACTTAGAGTTTCATGCGTATATCGACCAAAAGGCTGAGTTTTTCCCGCATTGCGTGTATTTTCAGGCGTTTTGTTTGATTTACTGACGTCGCGGCCACCGGACCGGCATCATCAAAAATTTCGACGAATCGACGATTCTATGCCCTGAAATGGCACCGAACAGCATGAGCTGTTCTCAGGCGAAGTTCTGACGATACAAGCATGTAAAGCACCGCCAGAAGAAAACAGCTAGGGCTAACAGCCGGGGCTGAGGTGTTTGAAATCCAACATTCCTAAACGGATTCAGTCGCGATAGGCGGGCTCTTGCTCTGTCAGAATGCAATGAATGGCCGCCAGATGTTTGTCCGAAAATCCGGGGTAATCCTCCCATTGCTGCGCTGTCTTTTCGGCCACAGCGTCGCTGGAAATGTTCAATGGACGTCCGGTTGAAAGTGCCGTGAGATAGGTTTCGGCTGCCCGCTCAAAATAATAGATCGTATCAAAGCACCAAGCGACAGAGGGGCCGATCACAAGAATTCCATGCTGCCCCATCATCAACACGGAGCGGTTGCCAAGGCAGGTCGCGATCCGCTCCGCCTCATCCCCCAGCCCCATGCCATCAAAGCCGTCATCAATGGCAACCCGGTTGAAAAATCGCATGGAGTTCTGATCAACGGGCGGCAAGCCGGGGTCCTTCAGGGTCGCGAGCGCGGTGGCAAATTTAGAATGCAGATGCATTATGCAACGGGCATGGGGCAAACGGCGATGAATCGCACCGTGGATATCCCAAGCGGTCGGGTCCACGTCATCACGGCC
>CALEMZ010000340.1 GCA_937910975.1 uncultured Pseudorhodobacter sp.
CTGGTGACAGACCGGCGCACGCAGAATATGGCCCCCGGCACGCTGGCCATTTTGGAAGACAGCGATCGCCGCGCTATGGGGCTGGTAACAGTCAATCCCAACTCCAAGATCATCTGCCGGATGCTGGACCAGAACCCTGAGGCGGTGATCGACCAAGCCTGGCTGGAGGCACGTCTTACGCGCGCACTTTCCTTGCGCGCCCGGCTTTATGATGCCCCCTTCTACCGTTTGATCCATGCCGAGGCTGATGGCCTTCCCGGGGTGGTGATTGACCGGTTTGGCGATACGGCGGTGATCCAGCCCAATGCCGCTTGGGCCGAGGCGCATATCGATGCACTGGCCGCAGCTTTGGTCGCGGTTACCGGTGTGCAAAACATCCTCAAAAACGGCACAGGCCGCGCCCGCAGCCTCGAAGGGCTGGCAGAAGAAACCGTTATCCTTGCAGGCAAGGTTGACGGACCTATCCCGGTGCCGATGAACGGGGCCACCTATATGGCCGATCTGATTGGTGGTCAGAAAACCGGCATCTTCTTTGATCAGCGCCCTAACCACGCCTTTGCCGCCCGTTTGGCGCGTGGCGCGCGGGTCCTTGATGTGTTTTCCCATGTCGGCGGCTTTGGCCTCGCGGCGCTTGCGGCCGGGGCGGATAGCGTGCTGGCGGTGGATGGCTCTGCCCCCGCATTGGCGCTTGCCGAACAAGGCGCTGCGGCCTCGGGCTTTTCCGACCGTTTCACCATCCGTCAGGGCGATGCCTTCGCCACGCTTGAGGCGCTGGCCGCCGAGGGCGCGCAGTTTGACCTGATTATCTGCGATCCGCCCTCCTTTGCACCAGCTAAGCCCGCGCTGGAAGCGGGGCTGCGCGCCTATGAGCGTTTGGCCCGGCTTGCAGCACCTTTGCTGGCCCCCGGCGGTTACCTTGGCTTGTGCTCCTGCTCTCATGCCGCAGATCTTTCGGCCTTCCGCAACGCATGCGGTCGCGGCATCGGGCGGGGCGGACGGCGTGGGCAGCTTTTGTACACGGGCCATGCAGGCCCAGACCACCCGATGCTGCCGCAACTGGCCGAAAGCGGCTATCTCAAGGCGCTTTTCTACCGGCTTGACGGGTGAAGCTGACGCTTGACGCCTGCGTCCTGTTTCCAACGGTGATGCGTGAGGTGTTGCTGGCGGTGGCAGGGCAGGGGCTGTTTGTGCCGATCTGGTCTGATCGGATTATGGGCGAGTGGCAACGCGCCGCCGCCCGTTATGGGGCCGCATCCGAGGGTGAGGCCCTTGCCGCCATAGCCCGCGCGCAAGACCTCTTTCCCAAGGCTCGTGTGGCCCCGCAACCGGGGCTGGAGGCGCGGCTGCACCTGCCTGATGATAATGATATCCATATCCTTGCCACCGCAATTGCAGGCAATGCCGATGCCATTGTAACCCTGAACGCCAAGGATTTCCCGCGTGGCACCCTTGCCTCCGAAGGGCTGACCCGACGCGACCCGGATGGGTTACTGTGGGAGCTTTGGTCCCATCACCCCGAAGCGGTTGAGGCCGCGCTGGAACGGGTCCGCGCTACGGCCTCGCGCTTGGATGGCGAAGAAAAGACGATCAAACCCCTTCTGAAGCGCGCGAAACTCACCCGTCTGGCCCGCGCCATCGCCGGATGATTGCAAACTCCGTCACGCCACAGCGTGATGCGGCGGGTGCCTCGCCAAACAAGGTGTATATCCTTGCGACTAAACCCTTTAAGGGGCAGTTTTCGCTGATGGGCAATATGCTTCGACAGGAATGATACTGGAGGCGGGTACCGGAATCGAACCGGTCTTCATGGATTTGCAATCCAGTGCATAGCCTGCCTGCCCACCCGCCTCAGTGCCGCATTGATTAGTCAGGCCTGTGGGTGGCGTCAAGGCCAATCCGGCGTTTGGGGCGGTGTTTTGCGCCCCAAGGTGCTGAAATCCGATGGGTCCACCCGTCGATAAAGAAATCCTTCAGCCGCGGAAGAAACGGCTTTCCTTGATCTGCTCCCAAGCCCAGACCACTTCTTGTAAACGCTCCTCGTCTGAACGGTCACCGCCATTCATATCCGGGTGAAGATCCTTCACCAAGCTTTTGTATTGTTTTCGAATTTCCGGTTTCGTCCAGGAGTCGCGCGCGTCCAGAATTTCCAACGCCTTGCGCTCGGTCGGGGGCAGTTTACGGGAGGCGGCGGCGGGGTTGATCTTGCCAGGGTTCTGTGTGCCTTTTTCGCCCAAGATTTCCATCGGGTCATTGACCCCAAGGCGCGACCAGACACGACCCTCATCGGCGCGTTTGTTGAAAGGCTTGGTCTCGCGCCCCCAAACACGGTCCTTGTCCAGAAAAGCCTCAAACGCATCCTCGGTGCTGCCCTGAAAGAAATTCCACTTTAGGTTATACTCGCGCACATGGTCTTTGCAGAACCAAAGGAACTCATCCAGTAGATCGGGGTTCTTGGGCGCACGGTAAAGGCCCGGCTCTTCGCAGCCACCAACTTCGCAAACTTGTTTAGACGTCTCGAACGCGCCCGACATACCGCGCCGCCCGGTCTTGCGCTTCTTCTTATCGGAAGAAACCCGCATATCGAATTCAAAGGGAGGACGTGTTGACATGATGCTTGCCTTTCCGACTCGGAGGCGAGAGTTTAGAACATTGGTCATGGGATAGAAGGGGGTTGACATAAATATGCCAGTTGCAGACGAGATAAACCGCAAACTAACGCAGGTTTTTGCGCCAGAACGGTTAGATGTGGTGAACGACAGCCATCGCCACGTCGGTCATGCGGGCGATGATGGCACGGGCGAGACGCATTTCAACGTCACCATCCGCGCGGATTCCTTTGGCCCGATGAGCCGCCTGCAACGACACCGCGCCATTCACGCAGCCCTCGGGCCAGAGTTGATCAGCCGCATCCATGCGCTGGCGCTGGATATTGGCTGACCGGCCCTGCTTGAAATATTTTTGCCGAACAGAAACGGAAGTTTCAGCCCTCGGCCGTCAGGCCTGCCGCCTCAATCCCCGCCATGGCGGCGATTGTGTCATTGTCTGATGTGTCGCCCGTCACACCGACGGCCCCCAGCAAAAGGCCTTTGGCATCACGGACCAGAACCCCGCCTTTGACCGGAACAAATCGTCCGTCAAAAGCGCCGTTCATGGCGTCAACAAACACGGCTTGCGCTTCACCGCGTGCCTGAATGGCACTGCCGCCCAGCCCGAGCATCACGCAGCCATAGGCTTTGCCGCGCGCGACCTCAAACCGGCCCACACTTGCCCCGTCGGACCGCTCAAAGGCCAGCACATGACCGCCCGCATCCAGAACTATCACCGAAAGAGGCTTGAGCCCCGCATCAACACCCTTGGCCAGCGTGCCCTTGATAATCACCCGCGCCTTGCGCAAATTCAGAACCATGATTTACCCTCTCGCTTTCAGTTCCAGACGCCGCGCATGCAGCACCGGTTCGGTATAGCCCGAAGGCTGTTCGCGCCCTTTGAACACCAGATCGCAAGCCGCCTGAAACGCGATCCCGTCAAAATCAGGTGCCATGGGCCGGTATGCCGCATCGCCCGCGTTCTGGCGGTCCACTACGGCGGCCATCTTTTTCATTGAGTCCATTACCTGCGCTTCCGACGCTACGCCATGATGCAGCCAATTGGCCAGCGCCTGACTGGAAATTCGGCAGGTCGCACGGTCTTCCATCAGGGCAACGTCATGAATATCTGGCACTTTTGAGCAGCCAATCCCCTGATCTACCCAGCGCACAACATAGCCAAGAATGCCTTGGGCGTTGTTCTCCACTTCGCGCAAGATCTGGGCCTCGGTCCATTTGCGATAGCGCGCCAGCGGGATGTCGAGGATAGCACTTACATAGGCGCGCCGTCCGCCCGCCGCGAGTTGCTTTTGTACCGCGAAAACGTCAATCTTGTGATAGTGCAAGGCGTGCAGCGTGGCAGCTGTAGGCGAGGGTACCCAAGCGCAGTTCGCCCCCGCTTTGGGATGTTCGATCTTCTGCTCCAGCATCGCGGCCATCAAATCGGGCATCGCCCACATGCCTTTGCCGATCTGTGCTTTGCCGGACAACCCACATTCCAGCCCGATATCGACATTCTGGTTCTCATAGGCGCCGATCCAGCCCTTGCGCTTGATGAAATCCTTGCGGCTAAACGGCCCGGCTTCCATCGAGGTATGAATCTCATCGCCGGTGCGATCCAGAAAGCCGGTGTTGATAAAGCAAACCCGCGATTTTGCCGCCCGAATACATTCTTTGAGGTTGACCGTTGTGCGCCGTTCCTCATCCATCACGCCCAACTTGACGGTGAATTGCCGCAGGCCAAGCATCTTTTACACGGCTGTGAAAATGTCATTGACAAAAGCCACTTCTTCCG
>CALEMZ010000341.1 GCA_937910975.1 uncultured Pseudorhodobacter sp.
GGATTTGCAAGCTGTCAGCATCGCCCGTCATTTCAATGGGTTAGGGTGAAACCAAAGGCTGAATACGACCGGAACATAGGGGGAAACGTGAAACCGGGATTTGAGCTGGAAGTTGGCAAATTTCGGCCGCCAATCGCTATCTCCTGAAAAGCTCAATGTAGTCCTGGAATATGAACAGGCGATTGCGGCGCTGGCCGGTGAATTCGATCAACACACCATGTTCCACCAGATCGGTGATCAGAGCCGATGCGGTGTTGGCAGTGGTTTGGGTCAGCTCCGTAACGGCCTTCACATCAACGACCGGTCTGGCATAGAGGAAGCGCATAACCGCTTGGGCATTGTCCTGACGGCGTGAGCTGAAGTGTGGCAACACATCACGCTCGATCCTTCCCTTTAAGTTCCAGTAATTCACGGAAAGCACTCGCCGAGGCGCGCGCGGTATCCTCGACACCGTGCAGGAAGAATATTAGCCAGTCACGCAGATGATTGCCCTGTCGCACCGCCATCAGATGATCGACATAGGCAGTCTTGTTGCGCTCGAAATAATCCGACAGGTAGAGTGCGGGTTTGCTCAGCAACCCTTCGGACGCCAGATAGAGCGAAATCATCAAACGCCCAAGCCGACCATTCCCATCCAGAAAAGGGTGGATTGTTTCGAACTGATAGTGGGCGATGGCGATGCGCAACAGCGGATGTACGAAAATATCGTCGGCATGCAGGAACTTCTCCAGATCACCCATCAGATCGGGCACGTGTTCGTGATGCGGGGGGATGAAAACCGCATTCTTCAGGCTGACACCGATCCAGTTCTGACTGACGCGAAACTCGCCCGGTCGCTTGTCCTTGCCCCGCACCCCTTCCATCAGAACCTCATGCGTTTGTCGCAGCAGGCGGTTGGACAGGGGTAATGTTTCCAATGCCTCAATCGAAAAATTGATGGCATGGATATAGTTCTGAACTTCGGCCCAGTCGTCGCGTTCCTCGGGGTTCAGGTCATCCACATCCTTGAATGCATCCTCGATGTTGGTCTGGGTGCCTTCGATCCGGCTGGATTGCGTGGCTTCCTTGGCCACATACATCTGAATGAAGAACTCAATGTCGGGGACCAGCTGGGCAAATGCATTCAGTTCGCCCAGCGCGCGATCCGCCCTGCCGAGTATTTCCGTTAGTTCTGCATCGGCGCTCACCCATTCATGACACACGGTTTCCGGCCGGAACGCCTGGTACTCATAGCGATCTTCATATTTGCCTGCCTGAAAGTCGGAAATGTCCATATGTCAGAAATCCGTGTATTTTTTGATATACTGAAGTTCTTATGTCAGATCTCTGGGGGTTCGCAAGAGTTACCTCAGAAACCGGGTTGGTTTCTGAGGTAACATGCTTCTTATGTCAAAAGCAGCCCTCATTAGGTTCTGAGCGACCATGTTGGGTCCGTATGTCTGCACAGAGTTTCCAGGCAAAAATGTAGCGGCCATAACGGGGGGTCACGGGGTGGGTTAGGGGCGCTGAAAGGACTACCAAATCGCAAAACCGAATATTGGCGGCCAAGGATCTTAAAGCCGGGCCAGTTCCGTCGCGTGCATTGAGACGGACAGTGCTTCAATCGAAATATCACGGAAAATTGGACGGAGCATCCGTATTTGGGAAATAGTCCGCTGCAATTTACAACATTTAAGAAATGTATTGAAGAGATTTTCAGGCTCAACCACATCGCTCACCTGAAGATTACGTCATTGCCAGAAACGAACCACGGACGCTCATTGACCAAACGCCAACGCGAAGTGCTGCAATGGGTGGCGGACGGCAAAACAATCCAGGACATCGCAACTATCATGGGCCTTAGTCTCGCAACGATCGAGAAACACCTGAAACTGGCGCGCGATGCGCTGAATGTCGAGACAACGGCACAAGCCGTTATGAAGGCATCAACAAACAATCAACTCTTCCTGTTCCAAGACTTTGAAATGCCAGAGCATTAGCGTTCTCGGGCAGAACCTCATCAGGCGCTAAAAAAAGGTTTCAGCCGAGGTCACAGTCTCGCATGCTTAGAAACAAATGTTAGATATTACGACTAACCGTTCGCTGGCTCATGGTAGTAACAAACCCGCAACTGGGCACCAGATTACTAAGGCGCGCGTCAAGTTCCCACAGATTTAGACGCCACGACTACCTGGTTTTTTTGCACCTGAAATGCGTAGGCCGAAGCTCCTCTTGGTCCAGAACAATGATCATCTTGTTCCAGACGTCAATCTCATGCTCGAGAAATTCGGTGCCGACCTGGCTTGCGAGGCTATGGTAAAGTGCGCCACGCAGCTGATCTCTTTCACGCCGTGCCTCCTGCCGGTACCAGTCG
>CALEMZ010000342.1 GCA_937910975.1 uncultured Pseudorhodobacter sp.
ATGGCACCGTGCTAATGAAAAAATTGATTGGCTCGTCTGCGGAAATGGAACGCATGCGCGAGGATATTCTCGATTTGGGCCAGGCGGATGGCCATGTGTTGATTGATGGCGAAACCGGAACCGGCAAGACCCTTGTCGCCCACGCGCTGCACGCGGTGGGGCCGCGCGCGTCAAAGAAGTTCGTAACCATCTCCTGTGCCGCGTGGTCCGAGGATCAACTTTCGGCGCGCCTCTTTGGGCCGATGGACGAAGGCGGCATTCCGTTGATCGAAGAGACACGCGGCGGCACGCTTTGCCTTGAAGATATTGAAGCGCTTAGTCATTCGCTGCAATCGCGCTTGTTGACGACAATCAATGAACAAGGCAGCCCGCCCGAAACCCGCATCATTGCGATCTGCAACCAACACGCGCCCGATAAAACGCTGGAAGATGTTCTGCGCCCTGATCTTTTCTATCGTCTTGGCGCGCTGACCATTTTGTGCCCGCCGCTGCGTGCGCGTGGTGAAGATATCCTGACGCTGTTTTCCCGGTTGTCAGAACAATTTGCCGAAGAATATGGCTGCGCCGCCCCACAAGTGGCAGCACAGGAGGCCGCGCAATTGTTGCAGGCCCCTTGGCCCGGCAATGTGCGCCAACTGGTCAACATCGCCGAACGTGCGGTCTTGCAAAACCGCCGCGGCTCCGGCTCCATCGCTTCGCTTCTGATGGCCGATAACGAGGCTGCAGGCCCCGCGCTAACCACCGAAGGCAAGCCGCTGAAGGATTATGTAGAGGCTTTTGAGCGGATGCTGATCGACAACACGATGCGCCGCCACAAAGGCTCTATCGTTGCGGTGATGGAAGAACTGTGCCTGCCGCGCCGAACACTGAATGAGAAAATGGCGAAATATAGCCTCAGCCGTGCCGACTACGTCTGATCGCTGTATTGGAGTATTTTAGCAATGATGAAGTTTCGGGGGACCGAACTTCATCTTTGATTAAACACTACGGGAGGCGGGCAGCGCCCCCTCCCGTAAGTCGCGTTGAAACGCTGCCTCTCAGCCCCGCATCCGCGCCCCATCTGCGTCAAACAGCGGTGAGGTCACCAGCCGTGCCGCGCGTCGCTCGCCCAAAATCTCAATTTCTACCGCCAGCCCCTCGGCGATTTTTTCGGTTGGCACAAAGCCCAAGGCGATGGATTGCCCCGTGTAATGCGAATATCCGCCGCTGGTACAATAGCCGATGACCGCACCATCAAGCCAGATTGGTTCCCAGGCCACCACATCGGCATCTGCCGCATCGACGATGAAGGCGCAGAGTGTGCGCTTTGCGCCAGCGGCCTTTTCGGCCATGGCGGGCGCTTTGCCGATCCAATCCGCGTCTTTGTTCCAACGGATGAAACGATCCAGCCCGGTTTCGCAGGGCGTATAGTCCGGGCTGAACTCGCGGCCCCAGGAGCCGAAGAATTTATCCAGCCGCAGGCTCATCATCGCGCGCATACCAAAGGGGCGAAGGCCAAGGTCTTGGCCCGCTTCGGTCAACACGGTCCACAGATGGCGCATAGACATGTGGTCACAGTAAATTTCATAGCCCAGATCGGCGGTATAGCTGACGCGCTGCACGATGCATTTGGCCATGCCCACGGTCATTTCTTTAACATCCATGAAGCGGAATGCCTCGGCCGATACATCGCTACGCGTCACGCGTGACAGCAATTCCCGCGCTTTTGGCCCGGCGATCTGGAACCCGGAGCGGGCATCCGAGATATTCTCAACCGTCACTCCCTCTTCTTGATGCTGCTCAAACCAACGGCCATGCCAGCCCTGCGCGCCATAGCTGCCGGTCAGTTGAAACTCGGTTTCCGAAAGGCAAGAC
This sequence comes from uncultured Pseudorhodobacter sp., assembly GCA_937910975.1. Lineage (GTDB taxonomy): Bacteria > Pseudomonadota > Alphaproteobacteria > Rhodobacterales > Rhodobacteraceae > Pseudorhodobacter. Next base: position 1,855 of record CALEMZ010000342.1, read on the forward strand.
ACGGTGAAATCGCCGATGATCTTGCCGCTTTCCGCCAGCATCGGGGTGAGGGAGAGGCGACCCGGCTTCGGGATCAACCCCGCCATAATCCGGTCCAGCCATGCGCGGGCGCGCGGGCCCGTCACGCGGTATTTGCCAAAGTTCTGCACCTCGTTGATGCCGACGCCATTGCGCACCGCCATCACCTCTTGCCGCGTGGCCTCCCATGCGTTGGAGCGTTTGAACGACGGCTCTTCATAGCGCGGCTCACCCGGCAGGGCGAAATAGTTCACCACTTCCAGCCCATATTGCTGGCCCCAGATTGCGCCCATGCCGTCGAAAACATCATACATCGGCGTGGTGCGGAAGGGGCGGGCGGCGGGGCGTTCCTCATTGGGGTAAGACACGCTGAAGCGCATCTGGTAATTCTCAATCACCTTCGGCACGGTATAACCCGGCGTTGTCCAATTGCCAAAACGCGCCACGTCAAAGCCGCGCGGGTCGCGCTCCACCTCGCCCTCGATCATCCATTGCGCCAGCGCCAGCCCCATGCCGCCGCCCTGACTAAAGCCCGCCATGACCGCACAGGCCGACCAATAGTTGCGCAAACCCGGCACCGGGCCGATCAGCGGGTTGCCATCGGGCGCAAAGGTAAACGGCCCGTGGATCACCCGCTTGACGCCGGAACGCTCCAGCACCGGAAAGCGGCGATAGGCGAAGTTCACCGAATCCTCGATCTTGTCGAATTGCTCATTCAGAAGCTCATGACCAAAGCCCCAAGGCGTGCCATCCACTGCCCACGGCTCGCAGGGTTTTTCATAAAACCCGATACAAAGCCCGCGCCCCTCTTGCCGCAAATAGCTTTCGCCACCCGGGTCCATCACATGCGGAAACTCTCCGCCACGCTTGAGGATGTCCACGATTTCGGGAATATCATCCGTCACAAGATATTGATGCGCCATCGGCAACAGCGGCAGGTATACGCCTGCCATGGCCCCGACCTCGCGCGCCCAAAGCCCCGCAGCATTGACCAGATGCTCACAGGTCACGGTGCCCTTTTCGGTCACGACTTCCCAGCCGTCCTTGGTGGGGTTTGTCTGCAGCACCCGGTTGTGCAGCACAATCTCCGCCCCGCCCATACGCGCGGCCTTGGCATAGGCATGGGTGGTGCCCGACGGGTCCAAATGCCCATCCAGCGGATCATAGAGCGCGCCGATAATGCCTTCGAGATTGACCATTCCGTCGGTCAGCTTGGCAATTTCTTCCGGTCCCAAAATCTCGGTATCAAGGCCCATATACCGATGTTTAGCGCGCTCAGCCTTGAGCATTTCAAACCGGGCCTGATTGTCCGCGAGGGTGATGCCGCCAACATGGTGCAAGCCGCAAGACATGCCCGTGATGGCCTCCAATTCCTTGTAAAGCCGGATGGTATAGCCCTGCAGCGCCGCCATATTCGTATCGCCGTTCAGCGTATGAAAGCCGCCCGCCGCATGCCAGGTGGAGCCGGAGGTCAGATCAGACCGCTCGATCAGCATCACATCGGACCAGCCCAGTTTGGTCAGATGAAAAAGAACCGAACATCCGACGACACCACCACCGATAACGACAACACGCGCATGGCTTTTCATGTGAAACTCCCTGAAGACCTTCACTCAGACTGTCGTGTTACATCCAGAAAAAGCTGTTCAACTGCGACAAAAAATGTCGTTTCCAAAATCCCAGCGGGCTTTCTTTTTGGAACAAATATCCGGAGGGGGGGAGGCTGAAAGCCGTAGGGGGGCAAAATGCCCCCCTTTGCCATATCACATCCAGCGCAGGCGCTACTTCTCTGGGATCAGTCCGCGCGGGCTGAAGCGCAGCACCAAAAGCAAAATGACCCCCATCGTCAACAAGCGCATATGCGCGGCGGAATCGACAAGATGGGTCTTGAGGACGCCGTCAGCCAGGCCGTAAGTCAGCACCGACATCACCCCCGGCCCAAGGCTTTCTACGATGAGCCAAAGCCAACCAATCAGCAAGCCACCCAGCACGGCCCCCCAGTTGTTACCGGACCCGCCGACGATCACCATCACCCAGATCAGGAAGGTAAAGCGCAACGGGTTATAGGTGCCGGGCGTCAACTGCCCGTCCATTGAAGTCATCATAGCACCTGCAAAGCCCACCACGGCAGAGCCGATCACGAAGACCTGCAAATGGCGGCGCGTCACATCCTTGCCCATCGCCTCCGCCGCAACCTCATTGTCGCGGATGGAGCGCATCATCCGGCCCCACGGGCTATTGAGCGCCAGTTCTGAAAGCCAGACCACGGCAAAGAGCACTATGCCAAACAACACGGCATAAAGCAGTTTGACCACGATCGACGAGGAGGTCACCGGGTCAAGCCCATAGCGCGCGGCCCAATCAAGGAAGGCTACGCTTTGCTGTAAATCGACTTCATAAGGCACGGGCCAAGGGCGGGGCAGGTCGATGATGTTTTTGACACCGCGTGCCAGCCAGTCCTCGTTCTTCAGCACTGCGATGATGATCTCGGCAATTCCCAGCGTTGCAATCGCCAGATAATCGGATCGCAACCCCAGCGCAATTTTGCCAATCATCCAAGCCGCAACTGCGGCCAAAAGCCCGCCCAAAGGCCATGCGAGGATAGATGGAAGGCCAAGCCCGCCAATATTGCCCGCCGTGGCAGGGTTAAAAGCTTCGACCGCCTCGACCGCCGGATCAAAGATTGCGCGATAGGCAAAGAAGCCGCCGACCAGCAACACAAACAGCGCCAGATTGCGCGCGCGCCCCTTGGCCATGCGTTGATAAATTTGCATACCGGCAAAGATCACAGCCACGCCAAATGCCAGCCCGGCCATGATACCCCAGCCGCCCGCTGCCCAGCCCTCGGGCACCGGCGCTGTAGAGGTCAGCACCACAGCCAAACCACCCAACGCCACAAAACCCATTATCCCGGTGTTGAACAGGCCTGCATAGCCCCACTGCATATTCACGCCCAACGCCATGATAGCCGAAAGCAGCCCCAGATTGAGGATGTTGAACGCTAGGTTCCAGCTTTGGAATATGCCGGTGGCCAGATAAAGTACGGCCAGAAGGCCAAAGAGAAGAAGATTGCGTTTGTTCATCCCGATTTCCCCTTAAACAGCCCGGTGGGCATGAACAGCAGCACGATGATCAGAATGATGAAACTCACCGCTATCTTGTAATCGGTGGACAGAAGCTGGATCAGGTTGTCGGGCGCCATGGACTCGGGCACTAGATAAGTGACCACCTTTTTCCACGCATAAGTCACAAACACCTCGGAAAAGGCGATGACAAACCCCCCCGCGATCGCCCCGATCGGATTGCCCAACCCGCCCACAACGGCGGCGGCAAAGATTGGCAGCAAAAGCTGGAAATAGGTGAAAGGTTTGAAAGACTTATCCAAACCATAAAGCACCCCTGCAATTGTCGCCAAAGCCGCCACGATGATCCATGTGACATTGACCACGCGGTTGGGGTTGATGCCTGACAGCAAGGCCAGATCCTCATTATCCGAAAAGGCGCGCATGGATTTTCCGGTACGGGTCTTTTGCAAGAACCAGAAAAGCCAAACCACCACCAGCACGGCAGTAACAAGCGTCACGGCCTGCGTGGTTTTGATCGCCAGCCCCTCGGCCAACCCGGTCCATTCCTTGAACTCACGCGCGGTGATGACGAAACGTTCGCCATCGGAAAAGTTCTGTTCTTCCACGCCGATGATCAGACGGGTGATGCCGTTCATTACAAACATCACGCCCAGTGAAACGATCACCAAGATTGTCGGCGCGGCGCGCTGCTGGCGGTAGAAACGATAGACAATCCGGTCGGTCATCAGCAAAAACGCGGCGGTGACTGCGATGCCGACGGGCAGGGCGAGAAGGGCTGTCGGCAGGGGGCCAAAACTGACGCCCATGCTTTGCAGCCACCACGTCATAAGGATGGTGACCATGGTGCCAAAGGCCATGGTGTCACCCTGCGCGAAATTGGAAAACCGCAAGACGCCGTAAACCAATGTTGCACCTAAGGCCCCAAGCGCCAATTGCGCGCCATAGGCTGTGGCCGGGATCACCACGAAATTCAGGAATGCCACGATTGCGTTCAAAACATCCATCGCCTCAACCCCCCAAAAAGCTGCGTCGAACCTCTGGGTCCTCCATCAGCGCCTTTCCGGTATCGGTGAATCGATTGGCACCTTGCACCAGAACATAGCCCTTATGGGCGATCTCCAAAGCTTGCCTTGCGTTTTGTTCAACCATCAAAATGGAGATGCCTGAGCGCGCAACCTCAATGATCCGGTCAAAAAGCTCATCCATCACGATGGGCGAGACCCCTGCGGTCGGCTCATCAAGCATCAAAACCTTGGGCTGGGTCATTAGCGCGCGACCCACGGCCACCTGCTGGCGCTGCCCGCCTGAAAGCTCGCCCGCCGCCTGAAACCGCTTTTCCTTGAGGATCGGAAACAGATCATAAACCTGTGCCATTGTGCCTTCGATATCATCGCGGCGTAAAAACGCGCCCATCTCGAGATTTTCTTGCACAGTCATTGAGGTGAAGATGTTTGCGGTCTGCGGCACGAAAGCCATTCCCCTGGCCACGCGGTCTTGCGGTGAGAGGGTGGTGATATCCTCGCCTTGCAGTTTCACATGGCCAGCGCGCAGCTTAAGCATGCCAAACACCGCCTTCATCGCGGTAGATTTGCCAGCACCATTGGGGCCGACGATCACGGCGATCTCGCCTTTTTCCACGGCAATCGTGCAA
>CALEMZ010000343.1 GCA_937910975.1 uncultured Pseudorhodobacter sp.
GAGCACTACGTTGACATCGTAGTGGCCACTGGTTCGATCCCAGTACCGCCCACCAGTCTTGCCACCTTCACTGGTTGCAGGTTCACCGTTCCCGCGCTATGTGGGGGCACAGTTTTTTAATCGGCGCACGCGCGCCGCGATAAGGAGAAGACCCATGAAGGTCAAAAACTCGCTCCGCTCGCTGAAGTTGCGTCACCGCGACTGCCAGGTCGTGCGCCGCAAGGGCCGCGTCTATGTGATCAACAAGACGCAAAAGCGTTATAAAGCCCGTCAGGGTTAATAACGCCGCTTGATGCATGATTTCATGCTGATGATTTGAAAAGCCGTCGCTGGGAAACCGCGGCGGTTTTTTGATAAATGAAACAGAAATTTACTTTCGGTGGTTAAATCCGGGCCTTTCGGGGCCTGCGACACAAAGCCCGATACGTGTTCATATGATTGCAACAAGGCCCGGTTTGACTTATCGCTAGGGGAAATAGGGTATTCATGGTCGCCTTGCCCTTGTCAAAATTGGCCATCACTACAGGGAAGATATCCATTAAATGAACATCCAAAACTTGCGTGATGTCACGCAAACGCCCGTGCCGGATGAAAACAGATCTGCGCGCGACTGGTTGCAAATCCTCGCCCAATACCGTGACCCGAACCCGACGCGCAGCACGTTTGAGTTGTTGGTAACGATGGTTCCGTTTCTGGCAATCTGGGCTGCGGCGATTTGGGTTTTGCAATATAGCGCGCTGGCGGCATTTGCTTTGGCGGCGGTGAACGGGCTGTTTCTTGTGCGGCTGTTCTGTATTCAACATGATTGCGGCCATGCGTCCTTTTACGCCAACCGCAAGGTCAGCGATTGGGTCGGGCGCTGCCTTGGCGTGCTGACGTTGACGCCCTATCACGTCTGGCGCCGCCAACACGCGATTCACCATTCCGCCTCGGGAAATCTCGATCAGCGTGGCATTGGTGATGTGACCACCCTGACGGTGGAGGAATATCTGGCGCGCTCTCCCTTCGGGCGTTTCGTGTACCGGGTTTATCGCAATCCGATGGTACTGTTTGTCATCGGCCCGGCCTATATTTTTCTGATTCAGAACCGTATCCCCTACGGCTTGATGAAATCTGGCGCTTCTTTTTGGGTTTCGGCGATGGGCACCAATGTGGCGCTGATTGTGGGGGTCGCGGCGCTTGTCTATTTCGCCGGTTGGGCACCTTTGCTGCTGGTGGTTTTACCAACATGGATCGTTGCGGCGTCAACCGGCGTTTGGCTGTTCTATGTGCAGCATCAGTTTGAGGATACGCATTGGCGCAAGGGCGAGGAATGGCAGTTGCATGAGGCCGCCCTTGAAGGCAGCTCTCACTATGATCTGCCTGCGCCGCTGCGCTGGATGTCGGCCAATATAGGCATTCACCACGTCCACCATCTTTACAGCCGCATCCCGTTTTATCGGTTGACCGAGGTGATCAAGGATCATCCGATCCTTGCCGAAAGCCAGCGCATGACCATCCGCGAAAGCATCTCCTGCGCGCGGTTGCATCTTTGGGACGAAAGCCAGAAGAAACTCCTGTCCTTCCGCCGGGCGCATTCGCTGTATTTGACAGCGGCGTAAAGCATTGAAATCAGAACTGAAAAGCGGCCCCTCGGGGCTGCTTTTTGCTTTTGGAGCATTCACTTGATTGCTGGCTAAGGGGAAATCCCGCGTTACCGCGCCATTCCATGATACTCCACGTTCGGCTGCATTTCAGTGGCCGCCGCCAGCCGGTTGGACATGTTGTAAAATGCGGTCACGGCGGCAATGTCCCAGATGTCACGTTCGGTAAAGCCAACCAGACGCAGAGCGGCCCGGTCGGCGTCTTCCATATCCTTGGGGGCGTTTGTCAATTTGACCACAAAACCCAGCATCGCGCGCTGGCGGGCATCCAAGGGTGCCGCGCGCCAGTTTTGCGCTACAACCTCGGCCAGCGCGGGATTACCGGAAAGTTGACGCAGGGCGGCACCATGGGCGGTGAGGCAATAGACACAGCGGTTCTCGGCAGAGACCGCGACAGCGATCATCTCTCGCTCCATCTTCGACAGGCCTGAGGGGGCGAGCATCAGATCATTATACATGTCCATGAAGGCGCGCAGCTTGGCCTAATCGAAGCTATAGGCGCGCAGAACATTGGGGATAAGGCCGAGCTTTTCCTCGCATTTGGCGAAATAGGCGGCGATATCGGCGTCCAGCGGGTCAGCAGGGGTCAGATTCAGCGCGGTTGTATCGGTCACAATAAACATCCTCTTATAGGCTTGAACCTTTTTGGGCGATTGGCCAGCATCACGCAAGCCGCAGGAGGTAATGATGCACCCAAATCCAGCTTTTCGCAGTGGAACCGAAGCCGAGGCGCTGGCAATTGCGCTGGAACGGGGTTTTGGCATCTTGTCGGTGAATGGCGCGGCGGGGCCTTTGGCCGCGCATATTCCGTTTGATTTGGGGCAGGGTGAGGCGTTTTTGCATCTGGCGCGGCCCAACCCCATTGCACGGGCCGGTTTGCCTGCGCCAGCGCTGCTGGCGGTGTCGGGGCCGGATGCCTATGTTTCCCCCGATTGGTATGGCGCGCCCGATCAGGTGCCGACGTGGAACTATGTCGCCGTACATCTGCGCGGCATGTTGGAGCCGCTGCCGCCTGAGGCACTGCGCCCGCATCTGGAGCGGATGAGCGCGCGGTTTGAAGCGCGGCTGGCACCCAAGCCCGCTTGGACCATGGGCAAGATGAGCGATGAGGCGATTGTCCGCATGCTGCGGATGATATTGCCGTTCCGTCTGGTGATTGAGCAGGTGGAAAGCACAGTGAAACTGGGCCAGAACAAGACCGAGGCACAGCGCGAGGGGGCCGCCGCGGGTATTGCGGCTATGCCTTTGGGAATGGAGGCCACGCGGATTGCGGGATTGATGCCGGGCAAGTGAATGGCATTTACAGCGCGCGGCCCTGCCCCTACCATTCTTGCCGAGCCAACTGGAGCCTGAGAGGAGGATCCCATGCCGCTGCCCTTTGCCCCGATTGCAATCTTTGCCCTGCGCGGCACCGCCGTGGCCGCCACTGTCTGGGCCGTGCGGCGGGGCTTGCGTGTGATGGCGTGGCAGGGTCGCACCAATCAGCGTGCCGAAGATGCGTTGGATGGGTTGGACGAAGGCCTTGCAACGCATCGGGCCGAGATTTATGGCGAGGCGGGGCCAGAGGCGCGCCAGACCAATTCCGCCGCACGCTTTCGCCGCGTGATCCGCTGGCGCGGCAAAGAGGTGGAGCTGGATGCGGCTTTCATGGCGCGGTTGCGCATTCGCCCGAAGTGATCGCTTGAGGCCACTGTTGAATGAGTATTTGGACAAAGATGAAGCAGCAAGTTGTGCTGCCCCTTAAAGGAAGATGAAGATGCGGCTCTATTATTCCCCGACCTCGCCCTATGTGCGCAAGATCATCGTTTTGTTGGCCGAAACTGGCCATTCCGATGCGGTGACATTGGTGCCCGCCAGCGGGACGCCCATTGACCCCGGCACCCAGCCTCTGGCGCTTAACCCTTTGGGCAAGATCCCCGCGTTGGAGCTTGAGGGCAGGCCTGCGCTCTATGACAGCCGGGTGATCACGCGCTATCTGGACGATCATTTTCAGGCCGGGCTTTACCCGCAGGGTGCGCGGCTTTGGGACAGCCTGACGCTGGAGGCGACGGCGGATGGGATGCTCGATGCCGCGATCTTGATGGTTTATGAGGATCGGGTGCGGCCTGAGGCGAAACGGTTCGACGCTTGGGTCGAGGGTCAGTGGGGCAAGGTTTCCCGCGCGCTGGACGCGTTGGAAAGCCGCTGGATGAGCCATTTGTACGGGCCTTTGGATATGGGGCAGATCGCGGTGGGTTGCGCGCTGGGCTATCTTGATTTCCGCCATGGAGGGCGCAACTGGCGCAACGGGCGACCCTCGCTTGCGGCATGGGAAGCTGGCTTTGCCGCGCGCGACAGTATGAAAGCCTCGGCGCCGCCAGCGTAACGCGTCATGCTACCGTTGCATGAGTATTTTGTCGTCTGGACGATTCTGGCGCTGAATGTGCTGACGCCCGGCCCCAATGTTATCAATACCATCGCGACGGCCATGTCGGCTGGGCGCGTGGCGGGCATTGGGGCGGCGCTTGGCGTTGGCGTAGGTGTGGGCGGCTGGTGCCTTGGCACCACGCTTGGCATCGCGGCGCTGTTTGTGATGCTGCCGGGATTGCAGCACAACCTGTCTTTCGTAGCCATTGGCCTTTTGACATGGTTTGCCATTCGCTATCTGCGTGCGGCCTGGGCCGGGTGGCATGGCGCGCGGCGCGGGCTGCCCAGCCTGCCCAGGCAGGACAGCTTTGGTTCCGCCTTCTGGCGGTCCCTGATGATCAATTGGCTGAACCCCAAGGCGCTGACCACTTGGTTGGTGATTTTGACGATTTTTCCGGTGGCGCGGGCGGGGGCATTGGACGTAGCGCTGCTATGGGCCGGGGCTTGTACGGTGGCGGGCGGCATGCATCTGGGCTATGCATTGATTTTCTCCACCGGGTCTGCCGCGCGATTTTACATTCGCTATGGATGGGTGATGTCGGGAACTGCGGGTGTGTTGTTTGCACTCTTTGCACTGCGTCTGTTTGCAGGGCTGATTTCGGGCTGATTCTTTGGTTTTGCGGGTCGCCGTGCCAGTTGGATCGCAGAATCCTGGCCGTGTTGTTGCATTTTCCGCACTTCCATACCCCCATGCGCCCGTTTGTCCGCTGGACGTGGCCTCTTTAGGCCGCTAAATACCCCGCTTGTAAGGCTGCGCATTACCCGTGGCCCGGTCATGACATAGGTCGTATTACGCGGCCTTCGGAAGGGA
>CALEMZ010000344.1 GCA_937910975.1 uncultured Pseudorhodobacter sp.
CACCCGAGGATCAGTTGCCGTTCCAGCGATTGTTGGGCGATGGCAGCCAATGGGGGCTGCGGCTAACCTACATCTTGCAACCCTCGCCCGATGGTCTGGCGCAGGCCTATCTTCTGGCTGAGGATTTTCTGGCGGGCGCAGCTTCGGCCATGGTACTGGGCGACAACATCTTTTTCGGCCATGGCCTGCCCGAAATGCTTGCCTCTGCTGATGCGCGTGAGACGGGCGGCACAGTGTTTGGCTACCGCGTGGCCGACCCGGAGCGATATGGCGTTGTGGATTTTGCACCCGATGGGCAGGTGCGCGCAATCATCGAAAAGCCAGCGCAGCCCCCCTCAAATTACGCGGTGACGGGGCTTTACTACCTTGACGGCATGGCCCCGGAGCTTGCCCGCCAAATCACGCCTTCCGCGCGGGGGGAACTGGAGATTGCCGATCTGCTGGACCTCTACCTCAAACGCGGGACATTGCAGGTGGAACAAATGGGCCGCGGCTTTGCCTGGCTCGATACCGGCACTCATGAAAGCTTGCTGGATGCCGGTAATTTCGTGCGAACCTTACAGATGCGCCAAGGTTTGCAAGTCGGTTGCCCTGAAGAAATTGCCTATCAAAAAGGCTGGATCGACCGCGCAGCGCTGCTAGCCCGCGCAGAGCTGTTTCGCAAAAATGATTATGGCAAGTATCTGAGCGATCTGGCCAAATAGGGGGCAGTAACCTCATTATTTCCCGGAATAGTCGCGATACCATTCGATGAAGCGCACGATGCCAGTGCGCACATCGGTCTGCGGGTGATAGCCTGTCAGGCGTTGCAACAGGCTTGCATCCGCCCAGGTTTGCGGAACATCGCCCGCCTGCATCGGCAGCAGGTTGCGGGTCGTTTTCATCCCCAGACAATCCTCGATCGCGTCGATGAAATCGGTCAGCTTCACCTTGTCGGAATTGCCGATATTGACCACGCGCCAAGGGGCCACGGGCGACAGGCTATCACCTTCCGGCACCGCGCCATCCTCCGGCCTTTGCGGAACCACATCCATCAACAGCCGGATACCGCGCACGAGGTCGTCGACATAGGTGAAATCGCGGTACATCTCACCGTGATTGTAAACATCAATCGCGCGGCCTTCGAGCGTGGAATCAACGAATTTGTAAAGCGCCATATCGGGGCGCCCCCATGGGCCGTAAACGGTGAAAAAACGGAACATGGTGACGGGCAGGCCATAAATATGCGCATAGGCATGCGACATGTTTTCATTGGCTTTTTTGGTGGCCGCGTAAAAGGACATCTGCGTGTCCACCTTATCGCTTTCGGCATAAGGCACCGCCTCATTGGCCCCGTAAACCGATGAGGTGGAGGCCATCAGCAAATGCTGAACCTTCAGCCGTCGCGCGGCCTCCATCACGTTGAACGACCCGACGATATTGCTTTCGAGATAGGCGCGCGGGTTCTCAATACTATAGCGCACCCCCGCCTGGGCCGCGAGATGGACGATGATATCGGGCGCGAAAGTATCGGCCACCCGGTCAAACAGCGCCTGATCTTCCAGCATGCCCTCGGTCGCGGCGAAGTTGGGGCTTTGCAAGAGGATCTGATGTCGCCGCTGCTTCAGCGCGACATCGTAATAATCCGTCATGCCGTCAAAGCCATGCACCTCCACCCCTTCGCGCAGCAAAAGTTGCGCGAGGTGAAAGCCGATGAAGCCTGCCGTGCCTGTGATCAATACCCGCATAAACCGCCCGTTACCTGCTATCTCGTTACTTGTTATAATGCCCGCTCTCATGCCAACGCCATGCATCGGTAATCATTTGCTTCAGGGTGGAGCGTTTGGGCGCCCAACCCAATTCCTCCACCGCGCGGGCAGAACCTGAAACGAGGCAGACAGCATCACCGGCGCGGCGCGGGCCCTCGATCATCGGCACGGCGCGGTTGGTGACCGCGCGGGCCTCATCCACCACCTGCCGCACGGAAAAGCCAGCACCCGTGCCGAGGCAAAACACCCGGCTGTCCTTGCCCGCCTCCAGCCAGCGCAGGCCCAGAACATGGGCATCCACAAGATCCGAGACATGCACATAATCGCGGATACAGGTGCCATCCGCAGTGGGGTAATCGGTGCCATGCAGCGTAAGCGCCGCGCGCTTGCCGCTGACCACATCCAGCATCAGCGGGATCAGGTGGGTTTCGGGCAGATGGAACTCGCCCACCTCCGCCTCAGGGTCCGCGCCTGCCACGTTGAAATAGCGGTAGATCACTGTGCGCAAGCCAGAAGCGATGCCAAAATCGCGCAACATTTCCTCGATCGCACGCTTGGAGGAGCCGTAGGGGTTTGTCGGTCTCTGCCGCGTCTCCTCCTCCAGCACCACGCCATCTTGGTCGCCATAGGTCGCACAGGTAGAGGAGAAAACGAAATCGAGGCATCCCGCGGCAATCGCCGCTTCAATCAGGTTCAGCGACCCGCCCACATTGGCGCGCCAATATGGCCCCGGATTGGCCACAGCCTCGCCCATCTGGCTCAGCGCCGCAAAATGCATCACGGCCACGGGCTGCCATTTGGCAAACACTTCATCCAGCCGCGCGCGGTCCAGCACATCGCCACGCTCAAACGGGCCGAATTTGACGGCCTCTTCCCAGCCTGTCGCGAGATTATCAAAGGTAACAGGCACATAGCCCGCTTTTGCCAAGGCCTTGCACGCATGCGAGCCGATATAGCCCGCCCCACCTGTCACCAGCACATTCTTTTGCATCAACACCGCTCTTGTCTTGCGCCCCGCCGCGCCCTTTGCTCCGCCGCAAAGTCCTCAGACTGCCCCGGAGCCTCCGGCGCCAAACTCCCCCTTTTGCACCCCGAAAGTCAAGCGCCTGACGGGTAAGCGGGGCTATTGCGCACGCTGATTGATCCGGTGGCGCTTCCGCCTTTCAGATCAATCCGTTCCCTTGTATGAAGACAGAAGTGCCGCGCGTATCGTCCAAAGGACCCCCATGACCAAAGCCATGCCCCATAACGCCATGCCGCTTGAGGCCGCTGCCCGCGTGCTGCGCATCGAAGGCGAGGCGCTTTTGGCCTTGGCCGCAAACCTGCCCGCCGATTTTTCAGCGGCCGTGGAACAGTTGATCGTCTGCAAAGGCCGGGTGATCCTGTCTGGCATCGGAAAATCCGGTCATATCGCGCGCAAAATCGCGGCTACGCTCTCCTCCACCGGAACGCCTGCTTATTTCGTGCATCCCGCCGAGGCGAGCCACGGCGATCTTGGCACCATCACGCCAACGGATGTGGTCATCGCCCTGTCAAATTCCGGCGAAACGACGGAGCTAGGCGATCTGATCGCCCATACAAAACGCTTCTCCATCCCACTGATCGCGATTTCCTCCCGCGCCGCCAGCACGCTGGCGCAAGCCGCCGATCTGTGTTTGACGCTGCCCGCCGCGCCCGAAGCTTGCCCACTGGGCCTCGCCCCCACCACCTCCACCACCATGGCGCTGGCCCTGGGCGATGCGTTGGCCGTGGCGCTGATGGAGCGGCGCGGGTTTGAGCCGGAACATTTTCGCGCCTTCCATCCCGGTGGTCGCCTTGGCGCGAGGTTGGCCCGCGTTGGTCAATTGATGCGCGGGGCGGAGGATCTGCCCTTGGTGCCAACCGATGCGCCCATGGCAGAAACCCTTCTGGTCATGACGCAAAAGGGCTTTGGCACGGCGGGCGTTGTGGCGGATGGCAAGCTGGCAGGCGTCATTACCGATGGTGATTTACGCCGTAATATGGACGGCCTGATGGGCAAAACCGCGCTGGATGTCGCGACCCGCACACCGCTGACAGCACCTCCCGAAATGCTGGCGGTAGAGGCGATAGCCCTGATGAACCAGCGCAAGATCACCATGCTGTTTGTCACCGATGCAGAAAGCCGCCCGCTGGGCATTTTGCATATCCATGATTGCCTGCGTGCTGGCCTATAATCAACCGCCAATTCCCAAAAGGTGCCCATGAAAACCGTCATCATCATCCCCGCCCGCTACGCCTCCACCCGCTATCCCGGCAAACCGCTTGTCGGGCTACGCGGCCCGGACGGGGTTACGAAAACGTTGATCCAACGCAGTTGGGAGACGGCGATGGCTGCCTCCGGCATCGCGGAGGTGCATGTCGCAACCGATGATGATCGTATCCGCGCAGCAGCGGAAGGTTTCGGAGCCTCAGTCATCATGACGTCACCCGAGGCCGAGAACGGCACGATGCGCTGCGCCGAGGCCATGGCAAACGCGGGGATTGAGGCCGATCTGGTCATCAACCTGCAAGGTGATGCCCCCCTGACGCCGCCCTGGTTCGTCGAAGCGCTGGCAGAGGCGATGGAAACCTCGCCCGCGCAATGCGCAACACCTGTCGTTCGCTGTGACGCCGAGACCGCCTCGCATTTCCGCGAAGACCGCCGCCATGGCCGGGTGGGCGGCACCACGGCAGTATTTGACGCCAATATGCGTGCGCTCTACTTCTCCAAAGAGGTGATCCCCTTTACGCCAGAGGGCGCACAAACCCCGATCCCGGTGTTCCACCATGTCGGCATCTACGCTTACCGTCCCGCCGCGCTTGCCGCCTATCAGGGCTGGAAAATGGGACCGCTGGAGCGCAACGAAGGGTTGGAGCAGCTGCGGTTTTTGGAAAACGGGATGGAGATGGCCTGCGTCGAAGTGGATGGCAGGGGCCGCGTGTTCTGGGAGCTTAACAACCCGGTGGATGTGGCACGTATCGAAGGCGTATTGGCCAAGTTGTGATCCCGGCCAGAAGTCACAACTTTCCCGCCTGCCCGCCCGGCGTTACGGCGCGGCGCTTCAATTGCGCCTCGCGCCAGGTGATATAGCTTACTGCGCCAATGATCACCGCGCCGCCCAACAGCACGAACGGGTCCACCCCCTCGCCAAAAACCAGCGCCCCCAGCGCCGTCGCCCAAACCAGTTGCAAAAACGTCACCGGCTGCGTCACCGAAATAGGGGCCACGGCAAAGGCCCGCGTCATACAATAATGCCCGGCGGTCGCGGCCAGTGCCACCACGGCCAGCCATGCCACCTGCACCGCCGTCACCGGCACCCACACCCAGATCGCAAAGGGTAACAGCCCCAGCGTCACCACAACCGACAAAATCCCCACAATCGCCCCGGCCGGCATCCGCCCGCTCAAGCTCTTGGCAAAGAGGTAAGACGCCGCAAAGTTGACCGCCGCCCCCAGCTGCGCCCAATGTCCCGGCTCAATCTCGCGCAAGCCCGGCCGCAGCACGATCAGCGCGCCCAGCAGCGCCACACCGATCGCGATAAGCCGCCTTGCAGCCAGCTTCTCGCCAAAAAGCAGGGCCGCGCCCAAAGTCACGCAAACTGGGTTGAGATAGCCTATTGCCGTCACCTCGGCCACAGGGATGCGCGCCATGGCGTAAAACCACAGTACCACCGCCAATGTATGCACGGCCCCGCGCAGCACGATCGCCCGGCCCAACCCCTGCGGCACACCCACCCGCCAAAGCGTCAGCAAGGACGGTGCCAGAAACACCACCCCCCAGCCAAAACGCAAAAATGCCGATTGCGCTGCGGGCAAGTCGGTCCCCAAATAGCGCACGACCCCGGTGACCACCACGAAGAACAGGCCAGAGGCCAGCATCCACGCAATGCCAATCACTGGGCTAACGGCCGTCGGGGAATAGGAAGATTCGCTCATCCTGTCACAAAGCCCCAAGCCGCAGGCCACCGCAAGGCCACGCACGACTTGCCATAGGGCAAGATGAAAGGCTGATCGTCTCTGCCCTATTAAAACCCTCAAAAAAGACATGCCTCAGCCAAAGACCAGCGCCGCTGCGATTGCCCACATCAAGCTGCCCACCGCCACCTCCAGCACCACCCAAGACCGGGGACGCGCCATCAGCGGGGCCAACAGTCGCGTACCATAACCCAAAGCAACAAAGAAACTGCCCGAGGCCGCAATCGCGCCTGCGCCAAAGGCCACGCCAAAGGGCGCATATTGCGCCGAAATCGCGCCGATCAGCACCAATGTATCCAGATAGACATGCGGGTTTGCCCATGTCAGCAGCAAGGCCGTCGCAATCACCCGGCCCCACGCGACCGGGGCCGTCGCCGTTGGAACCAAAGCCGCCCCACCCTGCCAAGCCGCCCGAAACCGCAGCGCGCCATAGACCAGCAAAAACGCGACCCCGGCCCAAAGCATCGCCTCCCCCAGCCATGGCATGCTTTTTGAGGCCGCGCCAAACCCCGCCACCCCGACGGCTATCAACACCGCATCCGAGGCCGCACAGACCAGAACCACCCATCCCACATGCTCGCGTCGAATACCTTGGCGCAGCACAAAGGCATTCTGCGCCCCAATCGCCGCGATCAGGCTGATCGACACCAGATATCCGGCCAGCAATGCCTCGATCATGCCCGCAGCCCTTGCAAGATCCGCATCGCCTCATCCCGCCGCGCCCATTGCACAAAGACATGGTCATGGTGATATCCCGCAATCACATTGGCGCTGATGCCAGCCGCCGTCAACGCCGTGGCAATCGCCGCTGTCAGCCCCACCGCCTGCAAATCCGAATGCACAGCAAGGCTGATCCGCGCCCATCCCGGTTGATGCGCCACCTCTGCTGCACGCAAAGCGGCGACCGTGGCCACCACCGTCAGCCCCTCTTCCTCGGCCACCGTGGCAAAGGCCCCCGCCACCACCTGCCCCTGCGAAAGGCCAAAGCCGTATTCCTCCGGGTCCAGCCCCGGTGTCATGCGGCCCAGCAATTGCGCCAAATCTGAAATCCCGACCATCGGTCCCGTCCTTATGTTGCCACTTGACCTAAGTGCAAAGATTTGCTTCATTCAAATTAATCTTTCTCAGTTTAAGTTAGCCCGACTTATGATGGACTACAGCCAACTCGCCGCCCTCGCCGCCATTCATCGCCGTGGGTCCTTTGATCTGGCGGCGGTGGCGCTTTCGGTCACACCCTCGGCGATCTCGCAACGGCTCAAGGCGCTGGAGGAGCGGATGGGCGCGCTGCTGATCCGGCGCGGCCAGCCCTGCGCAGCAACCGACCACGGCCTGCGCCTGATCCGACATTTTGAAGAGGTGATGCTGCTCGAATCTACCCTTGCCGCCGATCTGCCCGAAGGCCCCGCCCCCACAACGATCCGTATCGCGGTGAATGCCGACAGCCTCGCCATCTGGGTGCTGCCCGCGCTTGCCGCGACCGCAGGCGTGCTCTTTGATCTGGTGATCGACGATCAAGACCACAGCCAATATCTGCTACGCAGCGGCGAGGTGTCTGCCGCCATCACCAGCCACCCCGGCCCGTTGCAGGGCTGCGATACCATAGCGCTCGGTGCCTTGCGCTACCGTGCCACGGCTTCCCCCGCCTATATCGCGCGCTGGATGCCTGACGGGGCCACGCGTGCGGCCCTCGCCCGTGCGCCCGCCCTGACCTTTTCCGACAAGGATCGTCTGCAACGCGACTGGATCGCAGCACATCTGGCCGGCGATCCGGGGGCGGCAAGCGCGCGCTTCACTTTCCCCACCCATCGCATCGCGTCGTCGCAAGGGTTTGTCGAGGCTGCCCTTCTGGGCCTTGGCTGGGGCATGAACCCCGAACCGCTGATCGCCACGCATCTGGCTCAGGGCCGCTTGGCGGAGCTTGCCCCAGATACCCCGCTTGACGTGCCGCTCTACTGGCAATTCACCCGGCTCACGGCAACAGCGCTTGCCCCGCTCACCCGCGCCATCATTACCGCTTCGGCCAAACATCTGTTGTAGGCTTGCTTGCCCGTTGCATGGCCGCCTTTTTCCTGAAACACCTTCGACAGCCAGACAGGATCGCCAATGCCCAGCCTTCGCACCCCCAGACGCGCCGTTGCCGCCATGTTCATTCTCAATGGCGCGCTTCTGGGCATCTGGGCCTCACGTATCCCGGCCATTGCCGCCACACATGCGCTCACACCCAATCTGCTTGGGCTCTTACTGCTATGCCTCGCCGCCGGGGCCATCATCTCCTTTCCCATCGCGGGGCGGATGGTAGATCGGTTCGGGGCGGCCCCCGTCACCCGGATCATCGCACTGGCCTATTGCGCAGCACTCATAGCACTTGGCTTTGCGCCAAGCCTGGAATTGCTGGCGCTCAGCCTGTTTCTCTTTGGCATGGCGCATGGTTCTATGGATGTCTCAATGAACGTCTGGGCGGCGGAGGTGGAAAAAGCCGCAGGCCGCCCGATGATGGCCTCTTTTCATGCCATGTTCAGCCTAGGGGCCGGGGTGGCCGCCGCGATGGGGTATTTCGCCATCAAAACCGGCTTCACCGTGCCTGCCCATTTTGTGCTGGCCAGCCTGCCCTTGGGCGCAATCACCCTTGGGTTTGCTTCCCAGCATTGGGCCTCGGCGCGCGCCAAACCCGGCGGCGGCAGCCTTTTTGCCTTGCCTAAGGGCGCGCTGATCTTTGTCGGGATCATCGCCTTCGCTGCAGCCATGGGCGAAGGGGCCGTAGCTGATTGGGGTGCAGTCTTCCTGAACAGCACCATCGGGACGAGCGAGGCCCTGGCAACATTGGGGTACTCCGCCTTTTCCGTGGCGATCTTTGCCATGCGCATGGCGGGTGACCGGGTGATCCTTCGCTTTGGCGCGGGCAACACTGCCCGCATCTCCGGGTTCATCGCCCTTGCAGGCGTGCTGACCGTCGTCACTAGCTCCGGCCTCGGCCAAGCCCTCACCGGCTTTGCGCTCATGGGGCTTGGCTATGCCGTCTTGTTCCCGCTGGCCTTTTCCCGCGCTGCCGCCGACCCTGGCATCACCCCCGGCCGCGCTATCGCTGCTGTGGCAACTCTGGGCTACGGTGGCCTCTTGCTCGGCCCGCCAGTAATCGGCTTCATCGCCGAAGCCACCTCGCTCCGTGCGGCCCTTATCACACTCGCGGTCCTCGCCGCCCTCATCGTGGCCCTTGCCCCACATCTACGCAAACCGACAAGCTGATCTTCCAGCCTCATCTTTGCAAAAAATACTCAAACAACGCGGCCAACAAAAAAGCCCCCGGAAAAATACCGAGGGCCCTAATTGACGTTATTTCTGAACGCCGGATTACAACTGCGCCGCCACATCCTCGGGGATGTCAAAGTTATGCGTCACATCCTGCACGTCGTCATCCTCTTCCAGCATGTCGATCAGCTTCATCAGCTTTTGCGCGGTTTCCAGATCTACTTCCGTCAATACCTGCGGCTTCCAGATCAGTTTGGACTCGCTGGATTCGCCCAACGCCTTTTCCAAAGCATCCGACACCTCATTAAGTGCCTCCACCGAACAATAGATCCAATGGCCATCATCATCGGACACAACATCATCCGCGCCCGCATCCAATGCGGCCATCATCACGGTATCGGCGTCACCAGCCTCTGCCGGGTATGAAACCTCAC
Source organism: uncultured Pseudorhodobacter sp. (assembly GCA_937910975.1). GTDB lineage: Bacteria > Pseudomonadota > Alphaproteobacteria > Rhodobacterales > Rhodobacteraceae > Pseudorhodobacter. The sequence goes on from CALEMZ010000344.1 coordinate 9,404, forward strand.
CCACCCGGTCAAACCCATGGCTGACCGATCCGGTCTGCCCCAGATTGCCGCCGCATTTAGTAAAATAGCTGCGCACATTGCTGGCAGTGCGGTTCAGGTTGTCGGTCAT
>CALEMZ010000345.1 GCA_937910975.1 uncultured Pseudorhodobacter sp.
ATCCGGCACCTGTACGGTTATCGCCCTACCCTTTGCACCAGATTAGGCGGGGGAGTCTGAATAGGAAGGATCAACCCTTGGCGTTGAAAAAGTCTGAGATCTTTTGTGCGAGGGGCTCTGAGATTCCGGCCACGGCCATGAGGTCAGGGATGGCGGCGCGGGAGACGGCCTTGGCGGAGCCGAAATGTGCCAGAAGCGCACGTTTGCGGGCGGCACCGACGCCGGGAATATCATCAAGCGGGGTGGCGGAAACGGCCTTGGCGCGCTTGGCACGGTGCGCACCAATAGCCCAGCGGTGGGCTTCATCACGCATACGCTGGATGAAATAAAGCACAGGGTCATTCATCCGCAAGGCAAAGGGGCGTTGACCAGTGCGGTGGAACTCCTCTTTGCCGTGGTCCCTGTCTACCCCCTTGGCGACACCTATCATAGCGATGTCATCAACGCCGAGAGCTTGGAGAATACTCTCCACGGCAGAAACCTGGCCTGCCCCGCCGTCGATCAAAAGAAGGTCCGGCCATACATCGGATTTTCGCTCAGGGTCTTCCTTCAACAGACGCTCAAAGCGGCGGGTCAGCACCTCTTTCATCATACCAAAATCATCGGAGTTCGCACCCGCGGCAGATTTGATGTTGAACTTGCGGTATTGGGATTTGAGAAAGCCATCAGCCCCCGCCACGATCATTCCGCCCACAGCGTTGGTGCCCTGAATGTGGGAGTTGTCATAAACCTCGATGCGTTTTGGCGGCGCGTCGAGATCAAAGGCATCAGCCAACCCGGCGAGCAATTTGTTTTGCGTCGCACTTTCGGACATTTTGCGCGCAAGGCTTTCACGGGCGTTGCGGGCGGCGTTCTCCACCAGTTCGGCCTTTTCGCCGCGTTGCGGGATGGTGAGTTCGACGCGGCGGCCAGCGCGGTCGCTCAGTGCCTCGGTCACCAGATCGACGTTATCCACCGCGTGGGACAGCAGCAACAGGCGCGGAGGCTCCTTATCATCATAAAACTGGGTGAGAAAAGCTTCCATAATCTCCGGCTCTTCGGCCCCTATCGGGGTGCGAGGGTAAAAATCGCGGTTGCCCCAAGATTGGTTGGCGCGGATGAAAAACACCTGCACGCAGGCTTGGCCATTCTCCAGATGAAGCGCCACCACATCCGCCTCGGCCACCGAAGCCGGGTTGATGCCTTGAGCCGATTGCACTTGGGTCAGGGCTTTGATCCGGTCGCGCAGGGCGGCGGCGCGTTCAAATTCCATCGCCTCCGAGGCTTTGGCCATCTCAGTAGCAAGGTTGGCCTGCACATCGGTGGTCTTTCCCTCAAGGAAGCGTTTTGCATCGGACGCGAGATTGGCGTAATCGGCCTCGCCCACCTTGCCAACACAGGGACCGGCGCAACGCTTGATCTGAAATTGCAGGCAAGGGCGCGTGCGGCTGGAGAACATCGCATCGCTGCAATTTCGCAATAAGAACACGCGCTGAAGCTGGTTAAGCGTGCGGTTGACCGCGCCGGCAGAGGCGAAGGGGCCAAAGTAATGGCCTTTTTCCGACCGCTTTCCCCGATGCTTCTTGATCATCGGGAAAGGATGATCGGTCGGGATCAGGATATTGGGGAAACTTTTGTCGTCACGCAACAGCACGTTGTAGCGCGGCTTAAGCTGCTTGATGAGGTTTTGCTCCAGCAGCAGCGCCTCAGTTTCGGTGCGCGTGGTCAGGAACATCATTGATGCGGTCTCATGGACCATTCGGGCGATGCGTGCCGTGTGACCGGAGTGGCGGGCATAGCTCGACACCCGGTTGCGCAGGTTGCGTGCCTTACCGACGTAAAGCACCTCAGAGG
>CALEMZ010000346.1 GCA_937910975.1 uncultured Pseudorhodobacter sp.
CGTACAGGGCATTTTGCATCTGGACGAGAAAAAGATGACCTATTGGAACGGGCCATACGACCAGTTTGCCCGGCAGATGGCCGAGCGGCGCGCGGTTTTGCAGGCCGAGGCCAAGAAGCAAGAGGCACGGCGCGCGCATTTGCAATCCTTCGTGGATCGGTTCAAGGCCAAGGCCTCCAAGGCGGTGCAGGCGCAATCGCGCGTGAAGATGCTGGAGAAGATGGTGACGATCACGCCGCCTGAAGAGGCGCGCAAGCAGGTGTTCACCTTCCCTGAGCCCGAAGAACTATCGCCTCCCATCATCAATATGGATGGGGTTGGGGTCGGCTATGGCGGCCCGCCGGTTTTGCGCAACCTCTCGCTGCGCATTGATCAAGATGACCGGATTGCATTGCTGGGGCGCAATGGAGAAGGAAAATCTACGCTTTCCAAGCTATTGGCGGGTAAACTTAAACCAATGTCAGGAAGCATGACGCAAAGCAGCAAGCTGCGCATCGGCTATTTTGCCCAGCATCAGGTGGATGAATTGTTCATCGATGAAACCCCCTTGCAGCATTTGCAGCGGATGCGCCCTGCCGAGGGCCAGCCCCGGTTGCGGGCGCGTCTGGCGGGGTTTGGCCTGCTTGCCGATCAGGCCGAGACCGTGGTGGGCAGGCTTTCGGGCGGGCAGAAGGCGCGCTTGTCACTGCTGCTGGCCACGCTGGATGCTCCGCATCTGTTGATCCTCGATGAGCCGACAAACCACCTCGATATGGAAAGCCGTGAGGCGCTGGTTGAGGCGCTCACCACCTATTCAGGCGCGGTGGTGTTGGTAAGCCATGATATGCACCTGCTTGGATTGGTGGCGGACCGCTTGTGGCTGATCAAAGGGGGCGCGGTGACGCCATATACCGAAGATCTGGAGGCCTATCGTCGCCAGCTTCTGGCGGGAGATGACGAGGCAAAACCTGCAAAGCTGGTTGAAAAGCCCAAGAAAGCCAGCCGTGATGAGGTAATGACGCTGCGCGCCGAAGTGCGCAAATGCGAAGAGCGTTTGGCCAAGCTGAATGAAATGGGCGACAAACTGGCCAAAAAGCTGGCCGACCCGGCACTTTATGAGCCGGAACGTTTGGGCGAGATGGAAACCTGGCAGAAGAAATATGCCGAGGTGCGCGAAGCACTGGACCGGGCTGAGACTATGTGGATGAAGGCGCAGGAAAAACTGGAGAAAGCTGCCTAAGGCGCATACCT
>CALEMZ010000347.1 GCA_937910975.1 uncultured Pseudorhodobacter sp.
TGCCGACGCTGAAGCGGATCAAGGAGACCGGCACCGACCGTTTGGCGCATTCAGTCATTCCAAGCTTTACCAACCCCAACAACCTGTCGATTGCCACGGGGCGGCCGCCGTCGGTGCACGGGATTTGCGGGAACTACCTGTATGAGCCGGAAACGGGCGAAGAGGTGATGATGAATGACGTGCGGTTTTTGCGCGCGCCGACGGTGTTTTCAAAGTTTTATGAGGCTGGCGCGCGGGTGGCAATTGTAACGGCCAAGGATAAGCTGCGAGCGCTGCTTGGCGCTGGCTTGCGGCTTGATGAGGATCGCGCCAAGTGTTTTTCGGCCGAGCGGTCGGCAACGTCCACGCTTGCTGAACACGGGCAGGAAAATGCGGCGGAATGGTTGGGTTTTGGTCAACCGGAGGTCTATTCGACCGAGCTGTCGGAGTTTGTATTTGCGGCAGGTGTCAAGCTGCTGGCGGAATGGAAACCCGATGTGATGTACCTGACCACCACCGATTATGTGCAGCACAAATACGCGCCGCATCAGCCCGAGGCGCAGGCGTTTTACGCGATGTTTGACAAGTATCTGGCGCAGTTGGATGCGATGGGGGCGGCGATTGTGGTGACCGCTGACCACGGGATGAAGCCCAAGCATGACGCCAATGGCGACCCTGCCGTGATCTATGTGCAGGATTTGCTGGATGAATGGTTGGGCGAGGCTGCGGCACGGGTGATTTTGCCGATCACCGACCCTTATGTCGTGCATCACGGCGCGTTGGGTGGGTTTGGTACGGCCTATTTGCCCAAAGGTGCGGACACGGCCGATATCATCAAGCGGCTTGCGGCGCGGCCTGAATTGCTGGCGGTGATGGACCGAGCTGAGGCGGTGAAGCGGTTTGACCTGCCTGCCGACCGGATTGGCGATATTGTTATGATCTCAACCGAGAACATGACCATCGGGACATCGGCGCATCGCCATGATTTGGCGGCGTTGAATGAGCCTTTGCGCAGCCATGGCGGGCTGACCGAGCAAGAGGTGCCGTTTATCGTGAACCGTGTGATGGATTTGGGGAATGGCGCGGGCCTGCGCAATTTCGATGCGTTTTTTGTAGCAACAACGGCGGCAGCATTATGAGCTTTGATCCCAGAACCCGCAAAATTGTGCCCAAGCATGAGGGCATGCGCATTGGTGGTGAAAAGGTTTTCACTGATGGGGTTGTGGAGGTGCGCTATCCTTATACCGATGAGGTGATTGGCACCGTGCCTGCGGGAAAGGCCGAACATGCTGCACGCGCGTTCGAAATTGCGGCGGCATACAAGCCAAAACTGTCGCGCTATGAGCGCCAGCAGATTTTGTTTCGCGCGGGTGCCTTGATCAAGGAACGGCGCGAGGAATTGGCCTATTGGCTGGTGCTGGAACTGGGGATTTGCTGGCAGCACGCGCTATATGAAACGGGGCGTGCCTATGACGTGTTTACGTTGGCGGGCCAGATGGCGATTTTGGATGATGGGCAGATTTTTTCTTGCGATCTGACGCCGCAGGGCAAGGAACGCAAGATTTTCACGCTGCGCGAGCCGGTGCGGGCGATTTCGGCGATCACGCCGTTTAACCACCCGCTGAATATGGTGGCGCATAAGATTGCACCGTCGATTGCGACCAACAATTGCATGGTGTGTAAACCGACCGAGTTGACGCCGCTGACTGCGATTGCGCTGGCCGATATTTTATATGAGGCGGGGCTGCCGCCCGAGATGTTCCAGATTGTGACGGGCTGGCCAAAGGATATTGGCGACGAGATGATCACCAATCCCAATATCGACATTATCACCTTTACCGGGGGTGTGCCGGTGGGCAAGCTGATCGCGTCCAAGGCCGGGTACAAGCGGATGGCGCTGGAGCTGGGCGGGAATGATCCGTTGATCATTTGCAACGACCTGTCAGATGCGGATTTGGATAAGGCGGCGACGATTGCTGTGGCGGGGGCCACGGGCAATTCGGGGCAGCGCTGCACGGCCGTGAAGCGGATTTTGGTGCAGGAGTCCGTGGCGGACCGTTTTGTGCCAATGGTGCTGGAAAAGGCGAAAAAGCTTCGGTTTGGCGACCCGATGGACCCTGACACGCAGCTGGGCTGTGTGGTGCATGCGCAAGCCGCCGAAGTGTTTGAACGGCGGGTGATGGAGGCCGAGGCGCAAGGGGCGAAGATTTTGTATCACCCGGGGCGCAAGGGTGCGCTGTTGCCGCCCATTGTGGTTGATTATGTGCCGCATGGCAGCGAGTTGGTGATGGAGGAAACCTTTGGTCCGATCGTGCCGATTGTGCGGGTGCCGGATGACGATGTGGCAGTAATGGCGATTTCCAATTCGACACAGTTTGGGCTGTCGTCGGGGGTGTGTACCAATGATCTGAACCGCGCGATTGCCTATGTGAACGGGCTGGATGTGGGTACTGTGAACGTTTGGGAACAACCGGGCTACCGCATTGAAATGTCACCTTTTGGCGGGATCAAGGACAGCGGTAATGCGATCAAGGAAGGCGTTTTGGAGGCGATGAAGTTCTTCACCAACGTCAAAACCTATTCGCTGCCATGGCCAAGGTAAGACAACAGACTCTCTGAAACTAACGCTGCCCTTCGGGGCCACAATTTTTCATTATATGGTAATCCCCCCCGACCGGCTGGTCAATGTAGCCGAAGGGCATGCGGTTTGCACGCACGAGCGCATTAGTGAGCGCTTGCACAAGCCCGGACGCATCATCTATGGCTGGCGTCACTATCTGGAAGTGGTTCAGCGCAAACCTGGGGCGCTGCGTAACGGGGCCACCCTTTCGGGAGCTTTCCGTTCTAGCCCTCCCCCTGGCATGGTTCCTCCCCCAGTCCAAACGTATGCGGGGGGGCGCAGCGCCGCATTTCGCTAGCGCGTGGCTTTTTCACCGGGGAAGCCACTTGGAAGCCACCCTC
>CALEMZ010000348.1 GCA_937910975.1 uncultured Pseudorhodobacter sp.
TTCAACACACTTTCGCATTTCTCGTTCTCGTTTCGAAAGTGCTTTGGTCGGCGGGCCAGCGAATATAGGCAGGCGTGGCCTGAAAGGGAAAACGCCCCAAGTTGGCCAGGAACGCTGTCGCGATTTCTTCAGGCCCTGCAGAACCGGGGCACGGCAAAGCCAATGCAGGTTCTTCGCCAAGGCCGTCTTTGACCGTCAGCGCCGCGCGTCCCGTATCGCGTTCAGAACCGCCACAATCTCGCGGTCGCGCGTGGTGGCCATGTCTTCGAAATGCCTGCCCGCCGCAATGTCATTGCAGCCATCAACCATGCGGTCGCGCAGCTCTTGCGTCAACTCGGGGGCCTCCAGCCGTGTCCAAGGCCATTTCAGCGCCGGGCCGAACTGATCCAGATTGGTCGCCATGCCACCTTCGCCACAGGCGACGTGAAACGCCATGCATTGGCCTTGAACCGCCATGCGCGGTGCCGGCCCGTTCATCAGCGCATTGTCGATATCATCGGGCGTCGCCTCGCCATTGGCGACCATGTGCAGAGCCTCGCGCCATAGTGCCTCTTGCAAACGCGTCGCGACAAATCCGGGAATTTCCTTTTTCATTGCCAAAGGCGACTTGCCCGCGATCCGGTAGAATTCAACAGCCCAAGCCACCGCCTCGGGCTCGCTGCCTTTGCCGCCAACAACCTCGACCAACGGCAGAAGATAGGGCGGGTTGAACGGGTGGCCAATTACTGTGCGCTGCGGCGTCACGCAGTCTGTCTGGATCTGGGTCATCATTAAGCCGGACGTCGAGGAGGCAATCACGCAATCGCGCGGCGCCAGATCACCCAGCTTTTTGTAAAGTGCCTGCTTGATATCCAGCCGCTCTGGTGCGCTTTCCTGAATGAACTGCGCTGTTTTCACAGCATCTGCCAGATCGGTGGTGATCCGCAGCCGATCGCGCGTCGCACCCGGCGCAAGGCCCAGCGCGGTCAGGCTGATCCAGGCTGTATCGATCACCGACATCAGCGCCGTAACCTCATCTTCCGAATGGATATACGCAGTCACGTCATAGCCGCGTGCCAGAAAATGCGCGGCCCAACCGCCGCCGATGGGGCCAGCGCCAACTGTGGTTACTCGGGTGACGGATCTGGGATCGGGATACATCTAGTGGCCCTTGAAATTGGGATTGCGTTTTTCGACGAAGGCGGCGATGCCTTCGGCTGCATCTTCGGATTTCAGCATGGCGCGATAGGTCGGCAGGTCGCCGGTGCGCATGTGATTGAACGCTGCCTCCAAGGGCATGCCCTGAATGGCGCGTTCGACCTCTTTGACGGTCTGCATCGCAAGTGGGGCGGAACCTGCGATCTGATCGGCCCAGGCACGGGCCGCCTCCATCAGGTTTTCCTTGGGCACGACCTTGTTGACCAGCCCGTAATGCGCCGCCTCTTTCGCGGACATCCGGCGCCCCAAGAGCAGCATTTCCATGGCAATGTTGCGTGGGATCAGCCCGGGTAGGCGCTGCAAGGCACCTGCATCAGGCACAATGCCCAAAGGCATTTCCGGCAAGGCGAATTCCACATGATCGGCCGCAATGATAAGATCGCAGGACATAGCAATCTCGAACCCGCCGCCAATGGCCATGCCATTCAGCGCACAGATCACCGGCTTGTTCATCTGCCAGTTTTCCGTCAGCCCGCCAAATCCGCCGATGCCGTAATCCGCCGTCTCCCACCAGTTGTCCAAAGACATCTCGCCCGCGTTCAGCGCCTTGAGATCCCATCCGGCAGAAAAGATCCGGTCGCCCTCTGCCGTCAGTATGCCAACCCAGAGATCCGGATCATCGCGCAACTGCGCAAAGGCCCGCCCCATGTCCTGACTCATCTCGATGTCGATCGCGTTGACCTTGGGCTTGTTCAGCGTGATTTCCAGCACTCGGCCGCGACGGGTGACTTCAACATAGCTCATGACTTATCCTTTGAGGCAAAGGCCGGGATGACTTCTTTGCAGAACAGTTCGAGAGAGCGTTTCTGTTCTGCCAAACCCAACCCCAAGCTGGCGTAGTAGATGAATTCATCCACGCCCAAGGCCTCATACGTCTTCAATTTTGCGATCACTTCATCCGGCGTGCCGAACATCAGGTTTCGTTGCAGCATCTCGGGGTCGTACTCGGCGCGGTTGCCAAGCTGATCGAACGGGATCGATTTGGGAAAACCGTTTTCTACATCCCCCATGTTCTTGAACAGGTTTTCAAATTGCGACAGTTGGCGCTGTGCGGCACGGATAGGCACCATCCGGTCGTCTTGTTTGCCGTAAACGGCGGTATGGCGCATCATCGCCATTGTGGGGCGCTTGCAACCGGGGTTGTTGGCCACCGCCTCATTCATCCGGTCCATGTAGGTTTCCGCTTCGGACATATCGCGGGTGAGGGGCCAGGACATGATGTTGCAGCCGTTCTTGACCGCGTAATCATAGGTGATGGGCGCGCGGGCCGCGACCCATACCGGCACGTCGGCCTGTAGGGGCTTGGGGCAGGATGTGGCGGTGGGAAAGCTCCAGTTTTCGCCCCCATGTGCATAATCGCCCTTCCACAGTGCGCGTACCACAGGCAGCATTTCCTGCATGTAGCGCCAAGCATCAGACTGTTTCAGACCCGGATGCATCCGGTCAAACTCGCGCTGATAGGCGCCCGAGCCGATGCCGAACTCCAGCCGCCCGCCCGAGATCAGGTCAACAAACGCCGCCTCACCAGCAACCTTGATCGGGTGCCAATAGGCCGCAGCAACACAGGCAGTCCCAAGGCGGATGCGGTCGGTATGGCCCGCCCACCACGCAAGGATCGAGAACGGGTTTGGTGCGATGGTCATTTCCAGCGCGTGATGCTCTGCCGCCCATGCGATGCTGAAACCGCCCTGATCGGCCATCTGCACCATTTCCAGCGTGTGGCGAGCGACCTCCTTCATGTCGAGGCTGTCGTCTATACGTTCAAGATTGATGGCCAGTTGAAACTTCATCTCATTCTCCGCTGCGATCTGGTTCCAGTTGATGATGAGCGTAACGGCAATCTGTATTGTCGAAATTCCGACGCTGCGGTAGTTTTTTTCGCCAGTTGTTCAAGTGCCCCAAATGAAAAGACCAGCCTCAGCGGCTGGCCTTTGACCACTCGGTCTTGATGCGTTTCAGCGCATGACGAAGGGGTTTGCCATCGGTTCGGTCGAGGTGTTGACCCAGACAGTTTTCGGGCGTGTGTAATCATACATCGCCTGAAACCCACTTTCGCGCCCATAGCCCGAGCCTTTCACCCCACCGAATTCCGCAATGGGCGAGACGACACGGTAAGTGTTGATCCAGACGATCCCGCAGCGGATAGCCTTTGCCATCCGCATTTGCCGCGCCCCGTCCCGCGTGAAGACGCCCGCCGCCAGCCCGTGCTGGGTGTCGTTGGCCAAGGCAATCACCTCAGCCTCGGTGCGAAAGCGCAGCACGCTGAGGACCGGGCCGAAAAGTTCGGTATCCACGATCCGCAGATTCTGACGCGGGCAATCGACAATTGTGGGCTCGTAATACGTGCCGCCCATACCGTCAGGCTGCTTGCCGCCGCACAAAATGCGCGCGCCTTCTGTTTTCGCATACGCCACTTCGCGCTTGATGGTCGCCAGCTGGCCGGCGGTGCAAAGCGGCCCCATCTGCGTATCGTCTTCCAGCGGGTCGCCAATCCTGATCTGGCAGGCCATACCGACCATCTTTTCCAGAAATGTATCCGCGATATCTTCGTGCAGATAAAGCCGTGATCCCGCCACGCAGCTTTGACCGGTAGCGCCAAAAATCCCGGCAATAGAGCCGTTCACGGCACTGTCGATATCGGCATCCTCGAATACGATCAACGGTGACTTCCCACCCAGCTCAAGCGACACCTGCGCAAAATTCTCGCGCGAGTTGCTCAGGACCGCGCGCCCGGCACCGGGCCCGCCCGTAAAGGAAATTCGTGCCACCAACGGGTGCGAGGTCAACACACGCCCGCACGGATCACCATGGCCCGACACGATATTGACCACCCCCGGCGGAAACCCCGCCGCTTCGATCAACGCGCCAAACTCCAGCATGGCGGCAGATGCATGTTCGGATGCTTTCAGAACCACCGTGTTGCCCGCCGCCAGTGCGGGGCCCATCTTCACGGCCACAAGAAACAGCTGCGAATTCCACGGCACAATGGCCGCCACGACGCCAAGAGGCTCTCGCCGCGTGAAGACAAACATGTCCGGTTTGTCGATGGGCAGCGTCTCGCCCGAAATCTTGTCGGCGCAACCGGCGTAGAAATGGAAAAATTCAGCGATATATTTTGCCTGCCAGCGGGTTTCCTTCAGCATCTTGCCGGTATCGATGGTTTCGGTTCGGCCAAGGTTTTCGGACTGCTCTGCCAGCAAATCCCCCAGCTTGCGCAGACAGCGGCCACGGGCGGATGGGCTCATTTCGGCCCAAGGCCCAGAGGAAAGCGCCCGGTGCGCCGCCTGCACCGCGCGATCCACATCTTCGGCTGTTGCCTCCGGTACCCGGCACCAAACCTTGCCCGTCGTCGGATTGATACTCTCAAAAAGCTGACCATCGGACGCACCAACCCAGGCGCCATCAATCAGCATCTGATAATCTTTGATTGCGGTCATAGCGTTGCCCCTCTGCCAGCCTGTCCAGTTTTTACTCTGCTTCAGATAGCCCTGCAGGTGTGCGTATTTTCGCCAACAATTGGCGAAAAAAACGCAACTCTTCGTGGGCTTGCGGTATCTGCTTGATGGGAACAAGGGGGCTTCATGACGACAGGCAAGACAGTGATCGGCGGACCCTGGGTGATTGGCGGACGCAAACTGTCGCTATCGCGCGCCATTCGCGCCGGCGACAACGTCTATCTGACCGGCCAGATCCCGATGCAGGGCGGTGTGCCGATGACCGTTGGCAGCATCGAAGACCAGACCCGCACCGTGCTGGATGCCATTTCCGAAACGTTGGCTTTGGCAGGGTGCGACCGGACTGATGTGGTCAAGGCCACGATCTGGTTGCGCGACCGTGCCGACTTTCCAGGCTTCAACGCAGTCTATGCCGAGTATTTTCGCGAAGATCCGCCAGCACGGTCTGCGGTCGTCAGCGATCTGCTGGTCGATTGCCGGGTCGAAGTCGAGGTCGTCGCATGGCGACCGCTTCCAAAGGATCCAGAGCAATGAAGCGCACAGCGGATGGCACGGTCTATGATCTTTATGGCCCGTCAGGTGCGCCACTTGTGGTGCTGATCCACGGGCTTGGCCTGAACCGTGATGTCTGGACGCAGGCAATCCCGGCGCTTTCGGCGCACTATCGCGTGTTGGTCTATGACATCCTCGGGCATGGCGAAACGCCCCCCCCAGTGCCCCTGCCAACTCTGGAGCTTTTGTCCCGACAAGTGGCAGGTTTGCTGGACAATCTGGGGATGCGGGCGGCGGTCCTCGTGGGCTTTTCGCTAGGCGGCATGATCACCCGCCGCTTTGCGCAAGACCACCCTGACCGCGCCTTGGGTCTGGCTATTCTGCATTCTCCACACCTGCGGGACGCGGCTGCGCAGGCCGCGATCGTGGCGCGGGTGGACCAAGCGGCTGGCACTGGCCCTGCCTCGACGGTCGAGGCCGCCCTGACCCGGTGGTTCACCGATGATTTCCAGCGAAAAAACCCTGAGACTATGCAAAAGGTGCGCGATTGGGTGCTGGCCAACAATCCCGCCACCTATCCGCATTTCTACCGCATCCTTGCCGACGGGATCGACGAAATCGTGGCACCACAGCCCCCCATCGCCTGCCCGACAATGGTGATGACTGGGGATCAGGACTACGGCAACGGCCCGGATATGG
>CALEMZ010000349.1 GCA_937910975.1 uncultured Pseudorhodobacter sp.
GGCACCGCAAATGGCCCCCATGATGTACTGGCCCTCGGCCCCGATGTTCCAGATACCGGCGCGAAACCCAAGGCTCAGCCCCACCGCGATCAAGATCAGCGGCCCGGCCTTCACCAGCAATTGCCCGCGCAGGTAAAACGCGAACTCGCCAAAAAGCGGGTCCCAGAAAATCGTGCGAATGGCCACCACCGGGTTTTTGCCCAGCATGGCAAACATGGCTCCGCCCGCGATCATCGTCAGCACGACCGCCAAAACCGGGGTCGCATATTGCCAAAACTGCGACGGCGAAGGCCGTTTTTCCAAGATCAGCATAGCGTTATCCCCCGCGTCTCAAATCTTCTGCGCTCATGCTCCATGATGTGCCACCTCCATGCCATGTGCGCCGCCCATCATCAGGCCGATCTCATCCACCGTTAGCCCTTCTGTCGGGCGTGTCGCCGTAAGCCGCCCCTCATTAAGTGCGGCAAACCTGTCCGAGACCTCCAGCAGATCATCCAGATCCTGGCTGATCACCACCACGGCAGCCCCTTCCTGCGCGCGGTTCAAAATCTCTTGCCGGATAAAGGCCGCCGCCGAGGCGTCCACCCCCCATGTCGGCTGGTTGATGATCACCACCTCAGGGTTCTGGCTCAGTTCACGCCCCATTAGGAATTTCTGCAAATTCCCGCCCGAAAGCGCGCGCGCGGCGACCCAAGTGCCGGGGGTGCGCACATCATATTGCGCGACAATCTCCTCGGCCCAATCTCGGGTCTTTCTCCAGTCGATAAAGCCGTTTTTGGCCAATCCCTTGCGCACAGAACCTGATAGCAGCGCATTTTCCACAAGGCTCATATCCGGGGCCGCCGCATGGCCCAAACGGTCCTCGGGGGCGGCCACAAAGCCCATCTCTCGCCGCGCGTTTGGCCCCAAGGCTCCGATCGGCTTGCCAAAACATTGCACCATGTCGGGTGCCGCGCGTACTTCGCCGGACAGCGCGAGAAGCAATTCATCTTGCCCATTGCCCGCAACCCCTGCGATGCCCAAGACCTCGCCGCGCTGCACGGTGAAGCTTACATCCTTCAACGATGTGCCAAAGGGGATCGGTGAGACCACGCTCAACCCCCGCACCTCCAGCGCGGGTTGGGCATCGCCCCAATCGTGCTTGGCTGCGCGGGCGGGCGGCGTCAGGACCGCCCCCACCATCAGTTCGGCCATCTCCCGCGCCGATACATCGCGCGGCGTGCAGGTCGCCACCACCTTACCGCGGCGCAAAATCGTCGCCTCGTCACAAAGCGCGCGAATTTCCTCAAGCTTGTGGCTGATGTACAAAATCGCCGTGCCTTCTTTGGACAGCTGGCGCAGGGTCTGGAACAAGATATCCACCTCCTGCGGCGTCAACACGCTTGTCGGCTCATCCATGATCAACAGCTTGGGGTCTTGCAAAAGGCAGCGCACGATTTCCACCCGCTGGCGCTCGCCGGCTGACAGATCCCCGACCATCCGCGCCGGGTCCAGCGGCAGGCCGTATTCCTCGGACACCTCGCTGATACGCGCAGAAAGCTCGCGCATTTTAGGTGGGTGCTCCATCCCCAGCGCCACATTTTCCGCAACGTTCAACGCTTCAAACAGGCTGAAATGTTGGAACACCATCGCCACGCCTGCCGCGCGCGCGGCACTGGGGCGCGCAGGGGTAAAGGCCTGCCCATGCAGCCGCATCGTGCCGCTATCGGGCTTCACCAAACCATAAATCATCTTGACGAGGGTTGATTTGCCCGCACCATTCTCGCCCAAAAGCGCATGAATCTCGCCCTTGGAGATCGCAAAGGACACGTCATCATTGGCCACCACGCCCGGATAGGCTTTGGTGATCCCTTCGACGCGCAAAAGATCGTCAGCGGCTGATGTCATCCTACATTCTCCTGTCGTGACGCGGTGGGGCGTGCGCGCAGCATATCCGCCGCCACACCGATTGCGATAGCTTGCGGGTGTTTTCCAAGGCTGCGATCACCCATCGGGCAATCGATACGTGCAATCGCGCTTGCACTATGGCCGAGGTCGGAAAGGCGCGCGCGAAACCGCGCCCATTTGGTTTTGGAGCCGATCAGGCCGCAGCGCGCAAAACCGCGCCCCAGCAGTGCATGGCAAAGCGCCAGATCCAGCGCATGGCTATAGGTCAGGATCAGATGCTCCGCCCCTTGTGGCGCATGACGCGCAAGCACCGCCGGATCAGCGGCGGGCAAAGCCATCACGCCATCGGGGATCGCTTCGGGGAACCGCTCGGACGCCACATCGACCCAAGTAAGCGATACGCCCGGCAAAGGTGCCAAAACACCCACGACCGCGCGGCCGACATGGCCCGCACCCCAGACCCATATCTCACGCAAGGGCCGTGCCACAGGTTCCACCATCCAGCCTTGTACCAGCCCCGGCGCTGGCATCGTACCCGCGCCCCGCGCTGCGGCCAAAACCCGGCTCACCGCCAAGGGCACGGCCGCATCGTTCAACGGGCGGGCGACCACATCACCCGAAAGTTCGGCAACAGTTTGCGCATCATAAACTTCGGTCAAAAGCTGCACCACGCCGCCACAGCACTGGCCCAGCGTCGGCCCCAAGGCCTCGCGGCTTAGCAATAGGCCATCGTCGCCGCGTGCAAGCCGCGCCCGCGCCCGCGCAGATGCCTGCCATTCCAGCGCCCCGCCACCAATCGTGCCGGATTGGCCCGTGGCCCAAACCAGCATTGCCGCACCAACCTCACGCGGCGAGGAACCCTCAAACCCCGCAATCACCACCCGCGCCACGCGCCCTTGCTGCGCCACGGCTGCCTGCAACCCCGCCAGATCAAACATCGCGCTGCCTTTGTATCGCTGCCAGCACCCGCTCCGGTGTGGCGGGCGCATCAAGTGCCACATAGCGCGTTTCATCCCCACAAGCCGCCACCGCATCCGACAACGCCATGAGCGCCGAGATACCCAACATGAAGGGGGGCTCGCCCACGGCCTTGGATCGCCCGATTGTCGCCTCCGGGTTATCGCGGCCCCAAAGCGCCACGTTGAAAATAGGAGGGCGGTCCGAACAGGCGGGGATTTTATAGGTGCTGGGGGCATGGGTGCGCAGCGCGCCCTTATCGTCCCAGACCAACTCCTCCATCGTCAGCCAGCCCGCGCCCTGCACATAGGCCCCCTCCACCTGCCCGATATCGAGGGCGGTGTTGAGGCTGGCACCCGTGTCATGCAGCATGTCGGCGCGCAAAATCCGGTTCTCCCCGGTCAGCGTGTCAATCACCACCTCTGTTACGGCCGCACCATAGGCGAAATAATAGAACGGCCGCCCCGCCCCCTTTTGCCGGTCCCAGACAATCTTTGGCGTGGCGTAAAACCCGGTAGAAGATAGCGCCACCCGCCCCGCATAGGCCTTTGCAGCAGCCTCGGCAAAACTCATCGACTCTCCGCCCAGCCATACGCGGCCCGCTTCAAAGCGCACCTCATCGGCGGGCAATTGATGCGCCTCGGCCAAATGCGCGGCCATCCGGTCGCGAATGGTCAGACAGGCGATCTGCGCCGCCATCCCGTTCAGGTCCGTCCCCGAGGAGGCCGCCGTGGCACTGGTGTTGGGCACTTTCGCAGTATCAGTCGCGGTGATCTTCACCGCCTCCAGCCCGACACCAAACACCCCCGCCGCCACCTGCGCCACCTTTTGGAACAAGCCTTGACCCATTTCGGTGCCGCCATGGTTCAGATGGATGGAACCATCTTGATACACATGCACCAAAGCGCCAGCCTGGTTAAGATGCGTCAGCGTGAAAGAGATCCCGAATTTCACCGGCGTCAGTGCAATCCCGCGCTTCAACAACGGGCTGCCCGCATTCCATGCCGTAATCGCCGCCCGCCGCGCCGCATAGCCAGAGCTTTCCTCCAACGCCGCCACCAACTCATGCCCGATGAAATCCTTCACCGGCATATGATAAGGCGTGGTCTGCGCTTTCTTTTCGGCAGAAATATCCCGGGGGGTCCGGGGGGCTGGCCCCCCGGCGTCCGCAACCATCGCAGCATAAAAATTCGCGCGCCGCACCGCCAAAGGGTCCATCCCCAAGGCAAATGCGATGTGATCCATCACCCGCTCGATGCCCACCATGCCCTGCGGCCCGCCAAAGCCGCGAAAGGCGGTGGCGCTTTGGGTGTTGGTGCGAAGACGGTGGCTCTCAATCCGCACATTCTCCAGATGATAGCAATTGTCGGCATGCAGCATCGCGCGGTCGGCCACGGGGATCGAAAGATCCAAGGCCCAGCCGCAGCGGAAAAGATGGGTGAATTCTATCCCCGTCACGCGCCCCGCGGCGTCAAACCCCGCGCGATAGCGGATACGCAGATCATGGCGCTTGCCAGTGATCATCATGTCATCGTCGCGGTCATACCGCATCTTGCAAGGCCGCCCCGTCGCCCGTGCCGCCAAGGCGCAAGCGATTGCCAAAGCATTGCCCTGGCTTTCCTTGCCGCCAAAGCCGCCGCCCATGCGCCGGGTTTCCACCCGCACCGCATGCATCGGCACATGCAGGGCATGCGCCACCTTGTGCTGTATTTCTGTGGGGTGCTGGGTGGAGGAATGGATCAGCACATCCCCACCCTCTTGCGGCAGGGCGGCGGCAATCTGGCCTTCCAGATAGAAATGCTCCTGCCCGCCAACCTCCATCTCGCCGCTCACCTGCCGCGCTGCCCCGGTTATCGCCGCAGCCGCATCGCCCTTGGCCCAGATCACCGGCCCCGCCTCAAAGCGCGAATCTGCGGCCAGCGCATCATCAACGGTGAGAAGGGCGGGCAGGGGGGCATAGTCGATCTTGCCCAAACGTGCGGCTTTGCGCGCGGCCAGATGGCTGTCTGCGACCACCAAAAACACGGGCTGACCAATGTAATGCACGCGCCCCACCGCCAGCAAAGGCTCATCATGCGCCGAGGGGGAGCAATCGGGCATCTCGGTGAAATCCGCAGATGACAGCACTGCCACGACGCCGGGCGCGGCGCGCACAGCGCTCAGCTCCATCGCTTTGATGTCGCCATGCGCGATGGTCGACAGGCCAAAGGCCAGATGCAGCGCACCGGCGGGCAGCGGGATATCGTCTATATAGCGGGCGGCCCCCGTTACATGCAGGGGGGCTGCATCATGTGGCAGGGCGTTGCGCATGCTCATGGCATCACCTCCAACAGGTTGACGGGTGCTCCCGCAAGGTCATGAAAATAGCGCAGCATCATGTTGCCAGCGGTTTCAGCCCGGTAATGGGCCGAGGCACGCATATCGCTCATCGGGGCGAAATCGCCCCGCATCGCGTTACGTGCAGCAACCACGGTTTCCAGCGCCCAAGGCTTGCCGATAAGTGCGGCCTCGGTCCCTGAAGCGCGTTTGGGGATGCCCGCCATGCCGCCAAAAGCAATGCGCGCGGTTTGCACGATGCCGTCCGAGATGGTGACATTGAAACAGCCACAAACCGCAGAGATATCCTGATCGAAGCGTTTGGAAAGTTTGTAGCAGCGCAGATTTGGCGCGTTGGTGGGGAAGCTGACAGCCTCCACAAACTCGCCCGGCAAACGGTCCTGTTTGCGGTAGTCCAGAAAGAAATCTTCCAGCGCCAATTCACGCCGCAGGTTCGCCTGACGCAGATGCAACTGCGCGCCAAGGGCGATGAGCGCGGGTGGGCCATCACCAATGGGCGAGCCATTGGCGATATTGCCGCCGATGGTAGCGGCGTTGCGGATCTGTTCGCTGGCAAAACGGCGCAGCGATTCGGCAAATGAGGGCAGGGTGGGCGCGACCGCCGCCATCAGCGCATTGATCGTCACCCCTGCGCCCACGTGGAGGGTTTCGCCGCTGTTATGGATCACCTTCATCTCGTCAATGCCGCCCAGAAAGGCCACGGGCGCAAGCTCGCGCAGCTGTTTGGTGACCCAAAGACCGACATCCGTAGCCCCTGCGATGAGCGTGGCTTCGGGATTTTGGGCGTACCATGCCGCCAATTCATCGGTAGTTTTTGGGCGGCGAGCGGCGGAGGGGGGGCTGTCAGCCCCCCAATCCGTTTTTGCCGGATCGGCAAAAACTCCCCCCCCCGAGGATATTTCTGCCGAAAAGAAAGCGGGATCGGTTTCTTGTTTGATCCAGATGGGAACCGGGGCCGTGGCGGCGGCTTCGGCGGCGCGGATGATGGGGGCGTAGCCTGTGCAACGGCACAGGTTACCGGCGAGCACCGTGTCATGATCTGTGCGAG